>NZ_CBDKZX010000116.1:0-8642 GCF_965301105.1 Kluyvera sp. | reverse complement strand
TAGTACTATTTTTAAAAATCTTAAATATGGTGTGTTGATCTCAGGTGTGGATCATCCGTCGCCGGTATCAGAGACGAAAATTTTCGATCTCGACGACGGCGAATCAAGACAATTGCCCGTCGTACTCTATTTTGAATTAACCTCGCTGGGTGAGGAACTTCATATCAAGTCCGGTGATAAACTCGGTAGCATACGATTCGTGCAAACGAATAATCACGGCGAGCGTCATAACTATACCTGGAAGTTCTTTGCGGCGAATGATGCAGATATTAATACCGCTACTTGTAAAGTTTTATCCGGTTCAACTTTTAATGTAGATTTGGGGCAGATAGAACGTGGCGATATTGTCTCTGGCGGCACATCATCACAAACTATAAATAAAGATTTCAACATTGTTTGTGATGCCGCACATACTGTAGATTTTGATGTCAGAATGAGCCTGGTATCTCCTGCGTGGAATAATAAGGCGATTCGAACCAGCAATGATAATCTGGGGGTGGAAATGCGCTGGAATGGCCAGACGGTCAGCGACGGTGTGAGTCAGAAGTTAAGTGTGACGAACGGTAGCGCGACTGTGCCATTAAGTTTTACGCCAGTTAAGCCGGCCTCACTGAGTTTTGATGATATTGCAACGGGGGCATTTACTGCTTCGGCTACCTTAATTTTGACGCAGTATTAATAGGCTCAATAGCGTTTTTTGATAGAGAACATTCTGTTCCCTGTGTTAGATTTTAACCATGGATTGAGTCGGAGGTAATGATAATTTATGTTATCAATACAACTCCGGGTAAAGGTAACCACTCATGTAGCATGAGGATATTGCTTTTGGGCGAACAGGGACGTTCGCAATTCCATATGATTATTTCTCTACAATACGGTGATATGGGACAGCAGAGTTTATTATTCTACTGATGTGTTTTCTGTTGCTGAGCTAGTCAAACTAAAAATAAACAAAAATGGATTAGGATGTGAAAATTCTTTCGAGGGATATTTATTTCATTTCTGGGATGACGAATATTATTAAGCGGATGCCAGTTTTCAATACTGATGATCTTATCGTTTTCGATACCGGGCAGCACTATGTTTATATCTTTCACTCCGCTGAGTTACAGAAACATAAGATATCAGACCCATATCGTGCATTGCTGTACTTTTGTGATTATCGGATCATGCGTGATGCGCCAGTAAAGGAATATATTCAATGCTTGTTAACCGAAGAGACGAATAAGGAGCTAATCCCGAGTTTAAGCGGCAGAGAAGAATGGGTCATTAAGATATTGTTTGGCGAAGCTGATGCAGACGAATTGAGCGAGCGGTTGTGTATTAGCAGAAAAACGTTCAGTGCGCACAAAGTTAAAGTTTTACGTAAGTTTGGGGTCAAGAATTTGAATCTGCTTCATTCGTTGCTACAGACATGGACGGAACACTGGCCTTACATTCAATCAGAGCTTCACTGTGAAGCGACATAAACATGTCCTCAAGCCATGAGGAAAATCTATTTCTCAGTTTTCGTCTATAAAAAATCCACGCAATTGCGTGGATTTTAGCCTTCCAATTCTAAGTCAGATTTTGTCAGCAATTCGGTGAGTGTTCTTTATGCGCCCACGAGTAGCCTGGCCAGTCAAAGCCGTCAGGCTGGTTGTTGTGCCGTGGCGTGGTGAGTACGTCCAGGGCATCTGCCCGCGTGCGTACCGTGGCATTCCTGTAATAAGATATTATCGGTGCCATAAGCCGTGTATAATTAGAGAATTAATCTATATCACTGAAATTAACTATATGATTACACTGTTTTATTGCGGTTTTTGGAATGTTGCCATAACGATTTATCGTTATTAACCGTGCTTTTATTAAGGTTTATTGCTGGTTGGCCCGGTCAGGGGCGGGGCTTTCCTGGCGTAAGATGTGCCAGGAAATTTTATGATTAAAGTTAAGGATGATTTTGTGAAACAGTTACTGGCTATCCTGATGATATTTTGTTTCAGTTATTATGCTAGTGCTGAAAAAGTTAGCGCGACTAAACATGTGCTCAGTCTTATTGATGCGGATAGCGTCTCCGGTAATGAGAAGGCTGATGGCATCATCAGGGTCGGGATTTCAAGGCCCGATTATCCTCCTTTTGATATTACTGTTAACGATACCTATTATGATGGGATCAATGCTGATGTATTAAAAATAATAAGTGCAATTGAGGGTAAGACATTTACTGTTCTGCGTTATAATAACGAGCATGATCTTCACGTTGCGTTGCTCAATAATGAAATTGATCTTATTCCATCCTATGGAGATGTCATCCCGGAAAAGAGCAATCTGTTTGATTTTATCCCATTTATTAATCAAAATCAGTTAATCAGTATCACTCGAAGCACGGATGAATCACTGACTGCAAGAGGCAATAATATTGCTATTGTCAAAGATTTTGTCTCGGATGTTTCTCTCAAAAAAATATACCCTCAGGGAAAAATCACTCGCTATAACACGGTGCTCGAGGCGCTTGTTTCTGTTGCGCTAAATCATAATGACTTATATATAGGTGACGCGATTACTGGCGGGTATTACTCCGATAATCCTGTGTATACTCATCTCCAGGTTACGGGGCAGTTGAGTACTATTCCGGCAGGGAAGGTTTTTTTCACCGTACGTAAAAACGATGCTAACACAAAGAAAATTATTGTTTCCGGTTTAAACAGCATCCCAGAGTCAAATATTTATAAGCTTATCAGATCGTGGGATAAGTCTGGGGACTTTATTACACCAGGAGAGCCTGAGTTCCTGAATGATGAAGAAAAAGAGTGGCTATTAAAAAATAAAGAGGTCGCTGTCTTCCTTCCTGAATCAGTGCCACCATTTGTTATCTATGAAAATGGGCGTTTTACCGGGTTAACGCCGGACTTACTGTCGTATTTAGGAAGCATGCTGGGTATACATTTTAACTTCAAAGCCCAAGCCGATAATCATTTCCCGCCAGCGTCTACGCAAAACGTAATGCCGCAAATATTGGGTTATGCAAGCCCTTTATACTCCCCAGCCCCAGGTTTTAGTTATACCCGTAGCTATGCGCATTCGCCTCTGGTGATGGTGTTGGGCGGCAACGTGGAAAAAAAGAATGCAGTTAAAAAAATTGCCACTTCATTGAATGTGAGGGATGTTCGGCCCGGGTTGCCTGGAAATGTTACGCTTGTCGCTGCCAGAAACCATACTGAAGCCTATAAATTACTGGCAGACAAAAAAGTGGACGCAGTTGTTGATACGTTCACTTCGGCGCGTTTTCAATCTTTGCTTCACCCGGGAACCATAAACATTGATAAGCCAGTGCAGAATGAAATATTCAAACTTTCATTCGCGGTCCCAGCAGATAATGAGCGGTTATACAGCATTTTGAATAAAACGCTGGATTATGTCTCTGATGCGGACCGAGCGCGTATTGCGAGTCGTTGGTCTGAACCTCCACGCCATCCATCTTTTATTGAAAAAAACCGTAATGCGCTCATATCCACCATCATGGTGATTATTGTCTTATCTGCGCTGCTGTCGCTATGGGTGCATACGCTAAGAAAACACATCAAAATCAATGAGAGGATACGCCGGGATCTTGCCGACCAATTAATGTTAAATAAAGCACTCATAAATGGCACGCCACATCCGTTATACATCCGGGATAAACATTTCGAACTTGTAGCAAACAATGAGGCTTATCAAACTGCGCTGGATGTCAGAAAAGGAATTAATGGTGAAGTTTATGTGGATAATATTCTTAAGTACATTGTAGCAGAACCAGAGGCAGACTATCGTAAAGATTTCGCTAAAATTTTAAGTGACAATACCCCGATAATAAAAGATCGGACACTGAATTTTATTGACGAACGAGCGGTTAAAGACATTTATCACTGGATGACCCCCTACAGCGATGAAACCGGGATAGTGCAGGGCATTGTAGGCGGCTGGATCGATATTACCGACCGTAAACAAATGGAGGAACGTTTGCGTCAGGCCCAGATTGCAGCGGAACAGGCCAATGTGGCTAAGACCACGTTTCTCGCGAGTATGAGTCATGAGATTAGAACGCCGCTGAATGCCATCATCGGCATGCTTGAGCTGGGTAATGATAAGTTAAAACAGGGCATTATTGACAGTACCGCATTTGAAGTGGCGCAGCGGTCGTCGCTTGTATTGCAGGAGCTTATCGGCAATATTTTGGATATCAGTAAAATTGAATCGCATAGCCTGGTGCTGCATTACTCAACCGTGAATCTAAAAGAACTCATTGAGCAGTGCGTTCTCCTGTTTAACGGTAATGCTGCCAGTAAGGGGCTTATTCTTAATCTTAGCTTTAACGAACTCGCCGCTACGAGCGCTATCAGGACGGATGGACTACGTCTACGTCAGATAGTGAGTAATATTTTAAGCAACGCGATTAAATTTACCGAAGAAGGCCACGTCAGTATTTCCGTATCCCTGATTAAATCACCAGGGGACAGGGAAGCGCAGATGCTGATTGAGATTAAAGATACCGGATGCGGTATCCCTGAATCTGGCCTTTCCCAGTTGTTCAAACCTTTCTCTCAGCTGTCCGAAGATGCCGCGCATCGCCAGATGGGTACCGGATTAGGGCTGGCCATCACCCGAAGTCTGTGCGAAGCGATGGGGGGGCATATTTCACTGAGCAGCAAGCCAGGTAACGGAACAACGGTCAAAGTGTTGTTAAGCGTGAATTATGACCTGGCAGAAAATACAAACATAGAGCTGCCTAAGCAAGGCATTTCCCATGTTTCCTGGGGTATCAGAGTGCTTATCGTTGATGATTATTATCCCAACCTGCTGGTGCTGGAAAAGCAACTGAGCTGGTTGGGCTATCAGGTTATTGTTTGCGATGACCCTCTGAAAGCATTTGATGTGTGGGAAATGGCTAAACCGCATGTGGTGTTTACCGACTGCAATATGCCCGGCATCAGTGGGACGGATTTGGCAAAACGTATCAGGCAATACGACACCGATACGGTGATATTGGGCTTCACTGCTGACGCCAGGGATGAGCAACGTGAGGCCTGTCTCAATGCAGGGATGAATGACTGTATCTTCAAGCCCGCGACTCTGGAAACTCTCTCTTCCGCACTAAACCGCTACCAGTGCTCAGAGAACTTCACGGTGAATAACGTTCGGACTCACGAAGCTGAATGCTTGAGCACACCAGATTTTATTAAAACGCTGTATGATCACTCACTGGAGTGTATCAGTGATATACATGACGAAATTCAAAGGCATAACTGTAAAAAAATAGCGGCTCTTGCTCACCGTATCAAAGGTGGTTTTGTTCTGATCAAGGATGATGCGCTGACGGATCTCTGTGAACAACTGGAAGAGGCGGCAAACGCCAGGGGTATTGAGGAATGTCTGCGGTTGACTCTCCAGCTTGAGGAGAGGTTGAACGATCGCTTCTCATCTGAGCCACTCTAAATGTGAGATCTTCTGGCGTTAGTAGCCTGTCAATCTATCCGGGAGCTGGGGTGGGAATTTTCCTACCCGGTTATCAGGCACTCCCTATCTATCTTTCCCACAAAAAAATGCACACTGCTCCCCTGATTGACTCTATCCGGCAATCGGGGGGACAGTAAGTCAGGACATATTGGAAAATCTCAGCTTGTTGGTCAGATATTTTTTCCATTAGCCCAGGTATTTATGCCGGTTGTTTCTTATGACTTTTCGGAGAAGTAGTCAACAAACTTCCAGTGCAAGTAGAAATTTACTTGATATAAGTTTTTATCGTGAATCATCATCACGCCGTTTAGAGTGGCAGGGTGCCTGAATCTTTTTAGACAGTAATATACAGGAAAGTATGAGTATGAAATATTTTGTCTCTATGGTCTTAATTTTAAGTCTGTCTGGCTGCACGGCATCAAGCTGGATAAACGCCGCCGGCGGTATCATGCAGGGGAAAGATAAATATGAAAAAGAGGCGAGAAATAAAAGAATTAAAGCGGCGAATAAAGCCGCGGGATATTAAGAAATTGGCAGGGCGGTAATAAAAAAGCCTCTTCAACGGAAGAGGCTTTTTCTTATTTTAAAATCCCTTTCTGCTGTGCCGCCTGGCAGGTGATATAACCGTAATGTATACGCTTACCAGACCCATCAAAGGCAACGTAGAACGGCATTGATTCGCTACCGTTGCGCAAGGTGTAGTTCAGGCAGGAGCCATTTCCACCAAGGTTAATTTGACTGTCGGGTTTGCCACCGGCAGCCATAACAGATGCTTTGGTTGCATGGTCACTGTAGGTTGCTTTCACAACGGGAAGGTTATCATACTGCATAAAACTAAAGCTGCATGCACTCAGGAGGGGGATGGCGAATAACATTAAGTAGCGCATAAAAATCCTTTCAATGTGGGTGGAAGGCACCTCAATTTCCGCAGACTGGTGTTGTCGGGTACCGTATGCGGGGCAGGATACGCAATTTTACGCTCAGGAAGCATCAGAATTGGCTGGGGTGGCGGTACGAATTTTCTGACATTCACGCAGAAGGTAAGTTTTTTTAATCTTGCAGAACTTCCAGCCCCAGGACTACGCACTAAATTGATACACAGGATTACATTATGCTAAATCTTCTTGCTTTGCGATGTTGATAAGTTCAACCAGGGTATTAATACCCAGTTTCTCCATTATTCTTGTTTTATAGGTGCTAATAGTTTTATTACTGAGGCACATGTCAGCGGCAATCTCATTGTTGGTCATCCCGCGGGCTAATTTACGCAGAACGTCCAGCTCTCGGTTGGTCAGTCGGTTAACCAGAGATTTATTATTATCGGTACTGGCATAGATATGTGGGAAGAAAGAGTACCCAGACTCGATAGCTTTGACAGCTGAGGCGACATTTTCCATATCATCATTCTTGGAGACAAACCCTGAGGCGCCGGCAGCCATACATCTTGAAGCGTAGAGATCCTGCGTTTGTGAAGTAAAAACCAGAATACGGGTATTGTTTTCTGCTTTTCGCACCGAGCTGATAACTGTCATACCATCCATGCCAGGTATCCCGATATCAAGAATAACAATATGATAGTGATTATTCTTAATAAGCTGGATGGCACTGACTCCATTATCACATTCATCAATAGTGATGAAATTTAACCTCTCAAGTATGAACTTTAATGCCATACGTACTGACGGGTGGTCATCAACAATCAGGGCGCTTTTCATGATTACCTTTATTTTGTAGGGTTAGTCATCATACATCTTAAAATAAAAGATTATCTTTTACCATCTGCTTCTGAAAGACATTCAGCTGTACTGACGGTTTATCGCATCACTGCGAAGGAATATGCAGGAACTGTTGTAGGGATTTTCCTACGACTGATACCGAAAAGTATGATTTTTTGATGTGGGGAATATTTATATGCTTCACGCATATGCTTTAGTTGCCATAGGAACTTAACCCGGGTAAAGACATTGGAGCTAAATTTCATTGGGTGTATTAATTGATGGGGGGGCTTCTGATGAATGAAATGACATTTTACAGTAAGAAATGGCTGCTAATTATAAATTGTACTCAATAAGATTTACTATTTTTAATCATAATTTTTTGGATGAGTGAAAAGGTTATTATGAAACGCGTAACATTAGTGTCTTTCTGTATTTTTCTATCAGCATGTTCTGCGCAATCTTTAAATTCAGGAGCTGAGCAGGTGCGTATTACACATTCTGAACCTGCTAATGATTGTGTATTTCTTGGAGAGGTGACGGGCAGCCAGGGAAACTTTTTTACGGGTGGCTGGACATCAAACGCAAGTCTGGAAACGGGCGCTCGGAACGATCTTAAAAATAAGGCACTGAAAATGGGGGGGAACAGGATCGTGATTATTACACAGCGTGCAGGTCAAACCGGGACTTCTTACTTTGGTTCAGGCTCGAATCAACAGACCAATGTCACATTAAGCGGATCGGTTTACCGCTGCCAGGATTAAAAAGGTACTGTAGCCATCCTGTCATGCAGGTCGGGTTGTTCACAGGAGACCGACTGGAAAGTCAATTAAGGTTAAAAAAAATCCACGCAATTGCGTGGATTTATAGCTTTATTGATGTTTATGAGATTCAGCGAAACCTCATGAGACAGCAGATTTTATTTTAGACGTTGAACAAGAAGTTCATCACATCGCCATCTTTAACGATGTAATCTTTCCCTTCTGCACGCATCTTGCCCGCTTCTTTCGCGCCTTGCTCACCTTTATAGGTGATGAAATCTTCAAACGCGATGGTCTGTGCGCGGATAAAGCCTTTTTCGAAGTCGGTATGGATTTTACCCGCCGCCTGCGGTGCGGTTGCGCCAACAGGGATGGTCCATGCGCGAACTTCTTTCACGCCCGCGGTGAAGTAGGTCTGCAGGTTCAGCAGTTCGTAACCGGCGCGGATCACGCGGTTCAGGCCCGGTTCTTCGAGACCCATTTCAGCCATGAATTCTTCACGGTCAGCATCGTCGAGTTCAGCGATATCGGCTTCGACAGCGGCGCAAACGGCAACCACGACTGAACCTTCAGCCGCGGCGATTTCGCGCACTTTGTCGAGGTACGGGTTGTTTTCAAAACCGTCTTCGTTGACGTTGGCGATATACATGGTCGGCTTCAGCGTCAGGAAGCTCAGGTATTTGATGGCCGCTTT
>NZ_CBDKZX010000115.1:0-8940 GCF_965301105.1 Kluyvera sp. | reverse complement strand
CCGCCAGATAGATTGTCGACACGCCCATCCATGCCATCATCAGCCCGGCCAGCGGCCCGGTGATGCCCAACGATAAATCCATAAATACGGTATAGGTCGCCAGCGCCGATCCCTGATTCTGCTGCGGCACGGCTTTTACCGCCACCACGCCCAGCGCCGGGAACACCAGCGAAAAGCCCGCGCCCGCCAGGAAAGTGCCAATCTTCGCCATCATTGGCGTCATCGCAATCCCCACCAGCAGCAGGCCCACCACCTCAACGGCAAAGCAAATCATCGCCACATTCAGTCCACCAAGGCGGTTAATGCCGTTCGGGAAAAGCAGGCGCGTACCGACAAACGCGCAGCTAAACAGAGTGAGCGCGAAGGCCGCGCCGTCCCAGCCTTTGGCGTCATAGAACAGGGTGATAAAGGTGGCGATCACGCCAAATCCTGCGGAGGCCAACGCCAGCGCCATACCGTAGGGCCAGACGCGCCCGAGTACCGCCCGGAAGGACATCGGTTTGCCCTTTTTCGCTTTCACTTCCTCACGCGGCAGCGCCGCCAGAATCGCCACGGCGGCGACGGCCATAATCGCCAGCGCTAGCCCCTGTAGGCCAATAAAGCGGTAACACAGCACGCCCAGCGGCGCGCCCATTGCCATCGCGCCGTAGGTGACGATACCGTTCCAGGAGATCACCCGGCCAATATGCGGCGACCCGACAACGCCAACGCCCCACAGCGTCGACCCGGTCCCGGCAAAGCTCTGGCCGATGCCAAGAATCACGCGCCCCAGGCACAGCAGCGCCAGGCTTATCAACGGCCAGCCGCCGCCAAACGCCGCCAGTAAATAGCTCAGCCCGCTCAGGAAACAGCCGCATAGGCCAAAGACGACGATTTTTTTCGGTCCTAGCTGGTCGGCATAACGCCCGGCATGAGGACGACTCAGCAAGGTAGCGAAGTATTGCAGGCTGATAACCAGACCGGCCCAGAAGGCGCTAAACCCCATCACATCATGAACATAACCGGGCAGCACCGCCAGCGGCAGGCCAATGGTGAGATAGCTGGCGAAGTTGAAGATCACGACGGAGACAATACGCAAATTGAGGCGCAGGCCGCTAAGCTGCGCCTCGGTGTCGGCCGCAGGCATAGATAATCCCTTATAGATGCAACAGAAATGGCATTATTGCACATTTTGTCGCCGGGAAGACGGCATTACCCGATTCGGACTACCGGTGAGGTGTCGGTTTGTTTGGCCAGAAGATGGTAATGACGCCGGCGATAATCACAATAACCCCCAGCAGGCCGCGCCACGAGAACGGCTCATGCCAGCCGGGCAGCAAAATCGCCGCAAGCCATACCACCATGTAGCTCAGGCTCAGCAGCGCGTAGGCTTTCGCCAGCGGCAGACGCTTGAGGGCGAAGAACCAGCAGGCCATCGAAGCCACGTAGCCCAGCAAACCCAGCAGCAGCGCCAGCGTGCCGGTGTCAAAATGCAGAAGATGCAGCAAAAAAGCCAGCGGTTGCGTCGCCGACGGTAGCGTGGTCATCGCCGCACGCAGCGTCAACTGCGCGGCGCTGACCAGCGCCACGCTCATCAATGCCCAGATAAGCCCCATCAGGCGCTGCTCCCCAGTAACGCAATGCCGACGATAATCAGCGCCACCCCGGCCCAATGGCGGCCGCTCACCGGCTCGCGCCAGATAAGACGCGCGGCCAGCGTCACCCAGACGAAGTTCAGGCTCAGCATCGGGTAGGCCACGCTGACCGGAATCTGCTGGAGCACCAGCAGCCACAGCAGCATGCCCAGCCCCAGCAGCGCCAGCGCCAGCCCGAGCCAGGTTAGCAGATGACGCCCGCGCAGCCCTTTACGGGCAGGGCGAGTCGCCTGTTTCTGACATAGCTGCCCGCCGCAGCTCAACAGGCTGGCGAGCAGCAGGCAGGCCCATGTGATCATTGCGGACGGTACTGAATAAAGACGGTGCGGCCCATGGCATATACCTCATCCGGTTTTGGCAGCGGCAGTTCGGCTAACTGTACGTCACGAGAGAGCAATAACACCAGCGAGATTGGCCCTTCCTGACGATGTGCCGCCAGCCACTGCGGGAAGTCTTCGGTAGAGACGAAGCTGCCTTTCGCGTCAGGGTAAGAGAGCCCATACTTCAGCTCGCCCTGCTGGCCGTACAACATCACATCGCTACGCTTCAGCTCCCAGGCCAGCCCGGCGGCTACGCCGACGCTGTTGCTCAGCACATAGCGGCTCGGCGCCAGCGACTCGCTAACAATATCCACCAGGAACTGCGGCTGCTTGCTGTTGGTCACGCGATCGGGAATCGCCATCCCCACCAGCAGCGCCAGCCCCAGCGGACAGAGCGCGGCAAGCTGCCAACGCTGTGCGCCCGGTTTAATCGATATCCAGCCCATCAGCGCCCAGAAGAAGAAGGCCACTGCCGCCAGTACGCATTTATACAGCTCAATCTGCATCCAGACCGGATGTTTCATCGGCCCCCACGGTGAGACCACCGCGACCGCCACCAGGCCCACAACGCCGAAGACGATGTTGATGATGCCGTTCACCCGCAGCGCTTTCGAGCCGACTTTTGCCGCCTCAACCGCATAGCGCGCCATCAGCATCGCCAGCGGCGCGAAGCACGGCAGGATATAGGTCGGCAGCTTGCCCTTGGCGATACTGAAGAACAGGAACGGCATTACCACCCAGCCCAGCAGATAAAATGCGCCGCGTAACCCTTCTCGCTCCTGCCAGCCGCGCTTGAACGCGCCGGGTAGCAACGCCAGCCACGGCAGACTTCCCGCGACCAGGAACGGCAGGTAGTACCAGAACGGCGCTTTGTGCTGCGCGTCGCTCTGAGCAAAACGTTGAATATGTTCGACCCAGAAGAAGTAGCGCCAGAAGTCGCTTTCCCGCGCGGCGATGGCCAGCCCCCACGGCAGGACGGTCAGCACGCAAACCAGTACCGACAGCCAACCCCAGACCAGCACTTCCCGCCAGCGTTTCTGCGCAATGACCCACGGCAGCACGCCGATCACCGGCACCGCCAGGGCGAGGAAGCCTTTGGTCATGACGCCCATACCGCAGGCCACGCCCAGCAGCACGTAACCCCAGAAGCGTTCGCCAGTGGTCTTCGCCTGCGCCGCCAACCAGAAGCTGCACATGGCGAGCGTCATCCACAGGGTAATCATCGGGTCGAGCACCGCATAGGTGCCAATCCCGTAGACCAGGAACGCGGTTAAGAAGATGGCGCCGGAGAGCAGCGCCACTTTGCGATCCTGCCAGATTTTCCATGCCAACCAGACCACCAGCAGCGCGGAAACGGTGATAGAAAACACCGCTCCAAAGCGTACCGCGAAGTTACTGTGACCAAATAGCCACTGCCCGATACTGTTAATCCAGTAGCCGGCAATCGGCTTTTCGAAATAGCGTAGCCCCAGGAAATGCGGCACCACCCAATCACCGGTCGCCAGCATTTCGCGGCTGATTTCGGCATAGCGGGTTTCGTCCGGCTGCCACAGCAGCCGGAAGTTGAGCGGAACCAGGTAGTACAGAACAAACAATGCAGCTAACGAAATACCATAGCGAAGGGATTTCATACGTCTGAGCTCAAAAGTTGTTGGCAGCCTAGCCAGCCTTCACGACCGGCAATTTCTCCGCGCACCACCTTCCCAACCGGCAACTGACGGAAGTCATCCGGGAGAAGCTGGCCTAACGGGCAAAAACGAATTTCCTGCTGTGCCGCAAGGGTCAGCAGATAGTCAAACTGTTCGGCGTAGGCACCACCTTCCACCTCGGCATGAATGGTGTACACCGGCGTACCGGTATCCTGGCGAATACGCTCCAGCAGCCAACGATTGAAGCCTTCCGCACTGACCACGCTACCGACAACTTCATCCCAGGTGGGCAACGTCACCGGGATCTGTACGGTCGCCTTCTCGCCGTTGCTGAGTTGCGGAATGAACGGTTGCGTGCCGCGGCAGTCGCTGTTGTAGAGAAATTCAAAAGACTCTTTCGCCTTCACCACACGCTGGTCAGCGCGCCAGCCCGCCACCGCCGAGCAGGTGACCGGATGACCAATAATCGTCTCCAGCGCAGACAGGCCGCGGCCAATTTCGTCAATCAGCTGCTGCTCGTTCCACATGCCGCTCCACTGCTGCCAGCGGTGATGATCCCAGGCATGCAGCCCCACCTCATGTGTCTGCGCAACGCTACGGATAATCTCCGCGTTGGCTTCGCCAATAATACGCCCCGGCCACGCCGTCCCGGCCAGCAGAATGTCCCAGCCATACAGCGATGCCGCGCGTGAGCGCAGCATCTTCCACAAGAACTTCGGCTTTACCAGGCGCCACAGGTGGCGCCCCATGTTATCCGGCCCGACGCTGAAGAAAAAACTGGCCTGTACGCGGTGCTTTTTCAGCACCGCCATCAGCCTTGGCACCCCTTCGCGAGTACCGCGAAAGGTGTCGACATCAACGCGCAAACCTACTTTTTTCATGATGGTTTTTCATCCGTCAGTTCAACCGTGCGCAGGAAGAAGTCCAGCGTTTCTTCAACGGTCTGCTGCATTTCCACCGTCGGCTGCCAGTCGAGGAGGCGTTTCGCATTGCGAATGCTCGGTTTACGATGCTCAACGTCCTGATAACCTTTACCGTAGTAGTCGCTACTTTCCACTTCACGGAAGCCGGCAAACGGCGGGAAGCGGTCGCGCAGCGGATGACGCTCAAAGCAGTCGAGCAGCATTTCGGCCAGCTCTTTAATGCTCGCTTCGTTATCCGGGTTACCAATGTTGATAATCTGCCCATCGCAGCGGCCGTCTTTGTTCTCAATGATGCGGAACAGCGCTTCAATACCGTCGCTGATGTCGGTGAAGCAGCGTTTTTGTTTGCCGCCTTCGATCAGTTTGATCGGCGAACCTTCTACCAGGTTGAGGATCAGCTGGGTGATAGCACGGGAACTGCCGATACGCGCAGCGTTGAGGTTATCCAGACGCGGCCCCATCCAGTTAAACGGACGGAACAGGGTAAACTTGAGGCCAGTTTTGTCACCGTAAGCCCAAATCACGCGATCCAGAAGCTGTTTGGAAACCGAGTAGATCCAGCGCTGCTTGTTGATCGGCCCCACCACCAGGTTAGAGTTATCTTCATCAAAGTTAGCATCGGTACACATGCCGTACACTTCGGAGGTGGACGGGAAGATAATACGCTTGTTGTACTTCACGCAGTCGCGGATGATCTTCAGGTTCTCTTCGAAGTCCAGCTCGAACACGCGCAGCGGGTTACGGGTGTACTCGATAGGCGTTGCGATAGCCACCAGCGGCAGCACCACGTCGCATTTCTTAATGTGGTATTCGATCCACTCTGAGTGAATGCTGATATCGCCTTCCACAAAGTGGAAGCGCGGGCAGTCGAGGAAGCGGCTGATGGCGTCAGAGCCGATATCCAGGCCGTAAATCTCGTAGCTATCATCGGCCAGCAGGCGTTCGGTCAGATGGTTACCGATAAAGCCGTTCACACCCAGAATCAGCACGCGGGTACGGCGTTTAACGGCCACAAACGGACGGCTGGAGAGCAACGCGCCCGCCACCAAACCCAGCGCCGGTGCCAGCTGAGCGCCCTGCATATAAACGCCGTTAGCGCTCTGACCGGTAACGATTTCCAGCGCGCCTTCACCGCAGGCAACCACCAGCGGCGCGACGGACAGAACGGTACCCGGCTTCGCGGCTTCCATGTCGGTACGCACACGAGATTTCCAGACGATAAATTTGTTGGTGCCGACATAGCCAAACGCGCCCGGCCACGGATCGCTCACCGCACGCACCAGGTTATGCAGCGCCTGAGCCGGTTTTTCCCACTCCAGGCGGCCATCTTCCGGGGTACGACGACCGACGTAGGTCGCCTGCGAATGATCCTGCACACGCTCGTCGGTCTGGCCGCTGCGAATTTTCGCCAGCGCATCGCCAAGCAGCGTCTGGGACGCCGTGCACAGCTTACGGTGCAGCGTCAGCGCCACGTCAGAGTCAGCAATCGCCACGCTCTGCTGGGCCACAATATCCCCCGCGTCCGCGCGGTTGGTCATACGGTGCAGCGTCACGCCGGTCTCTTTCTCACCGTTCACCAACACCCAGTTCAGCGGCGCGCGACCCCGGTATTTCGGCAGCAGCGAGCCGTGCAGGTTGAACGCCCCTTTCGGCGCCAGATTGAGGATCTCGTCGCTGAGCAAGTTGCGGTAATAGAAGGAGAAAATCACTTCCGGCGCCATCGCGCGGATGCGCTCCACCCACAACGGATGGTTGACGTCTTCCGGCGCGTAGACGGTAATACCCTGCTCAGCCGCCAGGCGGGCAACGGAGCCGAAGAAGTTATTCTCACCCGCGTTGTCCGGGTGAGTGAAGATCGCCTCGATGTCGTATCCGGCATCCAGCAGTGCCTGAATACCGGTGCAACCCATGTCGTGATAGGCAAATACAACAGCTTTCATTAACGATTTTCCTCTTCAGAATCCAGATTTTCCTGGCGAACAACACGTTGAATAAAATAGCGGGGGCGGGCACGCACATCGTTGTAGATGCGGCCGATATACTCCCCAAGCAGGCCCATGCCGATAAACTGGGCGCCGATAAACATGAACAGAATGGCGAATAGCATGAACACGCCGTCCCCCGCCCATTCCGGACCGAGCACCAGGCGCAGCACGACCAGCAGAATGGAGAAGGCAAAGCCCAGCACCGCAATCACGCTGCCGACCACGCTTAACAGACGCAGCGGCGTGGTGGTCAAGCAGGTCACCAGGTCGTACATCAGGTTAATCAGGCGCATAAAGCTGTATTTCGAGTCACCGAACTCACGCTCGGCGTGCAGCACCGGAATCTCCACGGCACGGCGGGCGAAGGTATTCGCCAGAATAGGAATAAAAGTGCTGCGCTCATGGCAGTTGAGCATCGCGTCGACAATATGGCGGCGATAGGCGCGCAGCATGCAGCCGTAGTCACCCATCGCTTTACCGGTGGTGCGCTGAATCAGACGGTTAATCATCTTCGAGGCGGTTTTACGGAAGATACTGTCCTGACGGTTCTGCCGCACAGTGCCGACCACGTCGTAGCCTTCGTCAGCTTTTTCGACCAGGCGCGGGATCTCTTCCGGCGGGTTTTGCAGGTCGGCATCGAGGGTGATGATCAGATCGCCGGTAACGTGGCTAAAGCCCGCCATAATCGCCGAATGCTGGCCGTAGTTGCGGTTTAACAGCACCGCCACAATGTGGCTTTCCGGCGCTTCTGCCGCTTCAACCAACATGCGCGCGGAGTCGTCGCTGCTGCCGTCGTCGACCAACAAAATTTCATAGTCACGATTCAGGGTCGCGCAGGCAGCGTCGGTACGACGAATCAGCTCCGGCAGGCTGTCCTGCTCGTTATAGACCGGTATCACGACGGAGACTTTCTTGACTAACGGGTACTCAAACATATCAACGGCCTGCTAGCTGATGGAGCGCCGTAATGACACGGGTGGTGTCGTCATCGGTCATATCCGGGAAAAGAGGTAATGAACAGATACGTGCGCTGTTCCATTCGGTATTCGGTAGCGAGAGTTCAGGGAAACGCTCGCGGTAGTATTTCTGCGTATGCGCCGCACGGAAGTGCAGCCCGGTACCAATACCTTGCGCTTTGAGTTGTTCCATTAGCGCATCACGGCTGATGCCGCAGCGCTGTTCGTCCACGCGAATAATAAACAGATGCCAGGCGTGCAGATGCGACCAGCTCGGTACGGCCAGTGGCTGGAACGGCGTATCCGCCAGTTCCTGCACGTAACGCTGAGCGATATCACTACGGCGCTGATTGGCCTGCCCTAATTTGCCCAACTGAACCAGCGCCAGTGCGGCATTGATATCGGCGAGGTTGTACTTAAAGCCCGGGCTAATCACTTCTGCCTGCGGGGCGCGGCCGTGGGTCTGGCGGTCATAGGCATCAACGCCAAGACCGTGGAACTTGAGGCTACGAATGCGGTTGGCCAGCTGTTCATCGTCGGTGACAATCAGCCCACCCTCGGCGCTGGTCATGTTTTTGATGGCATGGAAGGAGAAAATCGCCGTTCCCTGCGCGCCGACATGCAGGCCCTTATAGTAGGTACCCGCCGCATGCGCCGCGTCTTCAATCACCGGAATGCCGTGACGCTCCGCCACTGCGCGAATGCCCTCAATATCAGCAGGCGCACCCGCGTAGTGCACGGGAATAATGGCTTTCGTACGGGGAGTAATAGCGGCTTCAATGGCTTCAGGCATCACCATCAGGTTGTCGCGATCGACATCGATCATCACCGGAGTCGCCCCCAGCAGGACGATCATATTCAGCGTCGAAACCCAGGTTTGAGAAGGGGTGATGACTTCATCGCCGGGACCGATGCCCAGCGCCATCAGCGTGACGTGCATACCGCCGGTTGCCGAACTGACGGCGATTGAAAAACGGTTCCCCGTTAGCGAGCAGAACGCCTCTTCCAGCGCCTGGTTTTTTGGCCCGGTGGTGATCCAACCGGATTGCAGCACTTCCTTGAGTGCTGCGAACTCCGCCTCACCCATAGAAGGGCGGGAAAACGGCAGAAAATCACTCATGAATGTTCCTTACCCTATTACGCAAATGAGCGAAGCTGGCTCATCAATCAATGATTCGAGCGTTGTTTTTGTTTAAAAACAGCAATGGATAACGTGATATTCAAACCGACAACATTCGATGACGGTAAAAGTATCAATGTTATCTTAGGATAAGATTAAGAAACTTGTGGCGAGAGGCACAATAAATACTAACTAAACGAAATCAATAGATTACACCTCTATTAATTCATATGATTTGTATGTAAAAAGCGCCCAGGTTACATCGTAACCTGGGCGCAGATTCAAATTATTCAACGTTCACTCACCAAAGGATATATACTCATAATAAATTCTCCTACGATGAAGAATAGAGA
>NZ_CBDKZX010000114.1:0-9009 GCF_965301105.1 Kluyvera sp. | reverse complement strand
TTTTATGACCTTCCCGACTGTATGCCAGTGCAGTCGGGATTTTTTTTGCCTGTAGCGCCCTTCAATAAAAACATATTCACCATTAATAATTACATCAACACACATCAGCAAAACGCATAACCAAATGAATTTCATGGTAATTTAAAATACAAAAAACATCATATATATTATTTTAATTATAATAGAAACATTTTGAAATATTTAATATAACTTTGTTTCATTTATATCCTGAAATAAATTGAACTCTCAATATAGTATTCGAACACGTAACGCCGGATGACGTTACTATATTCACATGCGTTATCATGCAAAGGAAAATATAATGAAAATTAAAGCACTGGCACTGCTGGTTCCTGCCTTATTAATGGCAGGCGCGGTAAATGCGGCGGAAATGTATAATAAAGACGGCAATAAAGTTGATCTGTACGGTAAGGTCGACGCACGTCACACATTTTCCGACAACGCTGGCGATGACGGCGATGAAACCTACGTGCAAATCGGTTTCAAAGGCGAAACCCAGATTACCAATGACCTGACTGGCTACGGCCAGTGGGAATACAAAACCTACGCTAACGACACCGAAGGCGCTGGTGACAAATCCTTCAACCGCCTGGCGTTTGCTGGCCTGAAGTTTGCCAACTTTGGTTCCTTCGATTACGGCCGTAACTACGGTACCGTATACGACATTGAAGGCTGGACCGATATGCTGCCGGTATTCGGCGGCGACTCCTACACCTGGACCGACAACTTTATGGTTGGCCGTACCAACGGCGTAGCAACCTACCGTAACAGCGATTTCTTCGGTCTGGTCAACGGCTGGAACTTTGCGCTGCAGTATCAGGGCGCTAACGAAAGCGGTTCAAACAACCAGGAAGGGACGAAAAATGGTCATAACAGCGTTCGCTTCCAGAACGGTGATGGCTACAGCATGTCCACAACGTTTGATTTCGCTGATGCGGTCCCTGAATTACAGGGTTTAAGCATTGGCGCAGCCTACGCAACATCCGATCGTACCAACGATCAGGTTGCCTATGCTGGTGTTAACAATCGCTATGGTAACGGTAAAAACGGTAGTGTAAGCGCCGGCGGCGATAAAGCTGACGTCTGGACCGTTGGTGCGAAATACGACGCCTACAACGTTTATCTGGCAATGATGTATGCGGAAACCCGCAACATGACGCCGTTTGGCGATGATGGTATTGCCAACAAAACGCAAAACTTCGAAGTCACCGCACAGTATCAGTTCGACTTCGGTCTGCGTCCGTCTCTGGCGTGGGTTTACTCCCGTGGCGTAGACGTTGGTGTTCACACCAACAGCAACGGTTCTTACCTGACCGACCAGGATCTGGTGAACTATGTTGACCTGGGTGCAACCTACTACTTCAACAAGAACTTCTCCACCTATGTTGATTACAAAATTAACCTGCTGGATGAAGATTCACAGTTCTACAGCGCCAACGGCATCTCTACCGACGATATCGTTGGTGTAGGCATGACCTACCAGTTCTAAGCTGTACGCGATAAGCAAAGCCCGCATTATTTTGCGGGCTTTTTACTGATTTCAGATTACGGCGCTTCCTGCAGCGCCAGACGCACAAAGCCGTTATTTTGCGCCAGCAGTTCATGGGCTTTCCAGGCATCCATCCCGGTAAGCACCATCAGTACCGCTGTTTTACAGTTATGGTCACAACTTTCCAGCGCCGCTTTCGCCGCCGCGCGCGTGCAGCCGCCCGCCTCCATCACAATCGCAATCTGCCGCTCCATCATCTGCGTCGTGTTTCCGCGAATATCAACACGCATATTGCTGTAGACCCGGCCAGTACGGACGGCCAACGCAGTGGTCAACATATTGAGCACATGCTTCTGCGCGAGAATCGCCTTTGGATTACCATAGCCCGCCACCACTTCCGCGCCGGTTTGCGGGGCAATGACGATATCGGCGAGCTCGGCGGCTTCGCTGTGCACGTTGCGGGTAATCAGCGCCCTTGTCGCCCCCAGTGACCAGGCATGGCGCATGGCACCCCATAGCCACGGTGTTTTGCCGCGTACGGAGAGCCCGATCAGCATGTCTTTTTGTGTAAACCCGATGGCCTGCAGATCCAACACACCGCGGTTATAGTCCTGCCCCGCCTCGCGCATGTCGTGCAGCATCGCCAGCGCCCCGCCCGCGATCAGCCCCACCAGCGGATGTTTTTCATCCGGCGCGTACTCATTAGCGGCCAGCACCGCGTTACGGCCCGAAGCGCCCGCGCCGACAATCACCACCCGGCCACCGTGGCTTAAGGTTGCCACCGCGCGGTCGACCAGACGTGTAAGTTCATCAAGACAGGAGGTGACAGCATCCGAAACTGACCTATCATCTTGATTAATAAGACTTAACATATCGTGAGTGGACAGTCGGTCAATTTCAGCGGTTGTCGAACTGCGTCTTTCCATGACTGAACCTGCAAGCTTAATGCTCATAAACGGACTCCTTATTATGGGTTCTTCAACAATACTAAAGTGTTTTGTATGGAAAGCTCTGCGAGTACGGTCACAAAGAAAGGTTTGGTTTTGTCAGGACATGATGGCTTTAAGAAAAGGGATACATCGGCGATAATGATTTTTTGCCGTTGATAATAGAAGGTTTTCATGCGCAATATGCCGCAACAGCCACCTCAGGCTAAGCGCCCGATGAAGCTCAGTACGCTGGTGACGCTAATGGTGTGCAGCGTGATTATTTCCGTCCTTTTGGTGGTTTACGCCTTCTATTTCATGCAGATCACTAAAGCGACTCGCACCGGCCTGCAGGACAAGGCCTTTGCCATCGCCCGCACGCTGGCTGATTCACCGGAGATCAAACGCGGGCTCACCGCATCGCCTGAACACAATATTATCCAGCCGATTGCAACAGCGGTACAGCAACGCAATGGCCTGCTGTATGCCGTTATCACCAACATGGATGCGGTGCGCTACTCGCACCCCAACACCCATCTGATTGGCCAGCACTTTATCGGCGCCGATCTCCAGCCTGCGCTCAAAGGCCATGAGAATCTGTCCATTAACCACGGCGTGCTGGCCGAGGCGCTACGCGTCTTCACGCCCATCTACAATGACCAACACCAGCAAATTGGCGTGGCTATCGTCGGTATCTCACTTCAGAAAGTGGACGAACAAATTAGCGCAGCGCGGTGGACCGCTATCTGGTTCGTCTTGTTTAGCGCGGTCGTTGGCACGCTGGGGATCTGGGGGCTGGTGCGCGTGCTGAAAAATATCCTGTTTGGCTTCGAGCCGCATGAGATTTCCAGGATGTTCGAGCAGCGCCAGGCCATGCTGCAATCCATGCGCGAAGGCGTTATAGCCGTTGACGACAAAGGCCGTGTGACCCTGATTAATCAGGCTGCGCGTCACATTCTTTTTTCTGCCGATGCCCATGCATTAGGCGCTGAGCAACACGCGCCGCTGCTCACTAACCTCAAAGAAGTGCTCGCCAGCGGCTCGCCGGTGACTGACCGTGAAATGGGCTGCAACGGCCGTCTGCTGCTGTGTAACATCGTTCCGCTGCGCAACAACAAGCGCGTCATTGGCGCCATCGGCACTTTCCGCGATAAAACCGAGGTTAGTCAGTTGATGCAGCGTATGGATGGGCTGGTCAACTATATCGACGCCCTGCGCGCCCATTCCCATGAATTTATGAACAAACTGCACGTCATTCTTGGGCTACTGCACATGAAGCGCTACGACAAGCTCGAAGACTACATTCTGCAAACCGCTCAGAACTATCAGGCGGATATTGGTATGCTGCAGCATAAAATAAAATCACCGATTATTGCTGGTTTCCTGCTGGGTAAAATCAACCGCGCGGGCGACGTGGGGGTGAATCTGACGCTGGCTGAAGAGAGTCTGGTGCCCGATAATCCAAACGAAGAACAGGTGGCGGTTCTGGTGACCGTGCTTGGCAACCTGATTGAGAACGCCCTGGACGCTATGGCCGGCCAGGGCGAAGGTGAAATTGGCCTGCTGCTACACTACCAGAATGGCTGGCTGAGCGCCGAAGTCAGCGACGATGGCCCGGGGATCGACCCGGTGCGCATCGACGCTATTTTCAATAAAGGATTTTCAACCAAAGGCGAAAACCGCGGCGTCGGGCTGTTCCTGGCCCGTCAGCAGACGGAGAACCTTGGCGGAACGCTTTCCGTCGAGTCAGAGCCTGGCGTATTTACGCAATTTTTTGTACATATTCCGTGGGATAGCGAGAGGAACAGCGCGTGATTAATGTGTTAATAGTCGATGATGATGCCATGGTGGCCGACCTGAATCGTTGCTATATCGAGAGGGTGGACGGTTTTGCCTGCTGCGGTATCGCTTCAACACTCCAGCAGGCGCGAGACAAGCTGCTGGATCCTGCGCTGTCTATCGACCTGATCCTGCTGGATGTTTATATGCAGCAGGACAACGGGCTGGATCTGCTGCCTGAGGTGCGTAACGCCGGGCGTGCGATTGACGTTATCATGATCTCCTCCGCCTCCGATGCCGCCACCGTTCAGACTTCGCTGCGCTACGGCGTGGTGGACTATCTGATTAAGCCTTTCCAGTTCCCGCGTTTTGAAGAAGCGCTGCTGAGCTGGCGCGAGAAAAAGCAGCTGATGGGGAGTCACGCCTACTATGAACAGGCCGATGTCGACCGCCTTCTGCACGGTGGCTCGCCCGAACTGGCAGACACCAAACGGCTGCCGAAAGGGTTGACGCCACAGACCCTGCGCACGCTGTGCCAGTGGATTGATGCGCATCCGGAAACGGAGTTTTCCACCGACGATCTGGCGCAGGCGGTGAATATTTCCCGCGTGTCATGCCGTAAATATCTGATCTGGCTTGCCCAAATCAACATTCTCTTTACCAGTATTCACTACGGGGCGACAGGCCGTCCGGTCTATCGCTATCGCCTGCAGCCGGAACAATACGGCCTGCTCAAACAGTACTGTCAGTAAGGCGATACTCGTTATCCAACAGCGTGAAACGATAGAGGTGTGCCGATGACAGGACCACCTCTTTCTTTTTCGTCACAAAAATCGCCTCAATATCCGGCCTTGCGCGCAGCGCCGCACAGCCCTTTTCGACCCCCATGCCATACATCAGCGTGGTCCAGATATCACCATCGATGGAGTTTGCGCTAACGATCGTCACGCTATTGAGTTCGTTATTCAGTGGGTAGCCGGTACGCGGGTCGAGAATATGGTGATACAGCTGGCCGTCTTGTTCAAAAAATCGCTCATAAACGCCGGAGGTCACGACCGATTTGTTTTCGACGTCGAGCGTGCCAATCATCGCGCCTGCGGTAGAGAACGGTTTTTTCAGGCCAATTGACCACCCGCCCTCCGGCATGCCCAGCGTTTGTACGTTACCGCCAAGATTGATAAGCCCCTGCGCCACGCCTTCCTGACGTAAAAAATCGCGCACACGGTCGGCAATATACCCTTTGGCAATCGCACCGAGATCGATCTCCATTCCCGGCTGCGCCAGAAAAACGCTCTCATCGTCGTCGTTGAGGATGACCTGCTCGTGCCTGGTCAGCGTCAGCAGATGCGTAATTTCATCCGCTGGCGGCACGCTGTCGCCCTTAAAGCCAATCCGCCAGCGCTTCACCAACGGCCCAATAGCCAGGTTAAAAGCGCTCTGTGGTAGCTCGCTTGCCGCTTTTGCGCATTTGATCAGGGCGTAAACCGGGCTACTGACCTTCACCGCACGTTGGCCCGCCGCATGATTGATATCCATCACCTGCGACTGAGCACGGTTTACGGTCAGCAGATCTTCATACTGTTTAATCAGACGGAACACGCGGGAGGCGAGCGCCTCGTCGTGGACGAAGAGTTTTAGCAGGATGGGCGAGCCCATCAGAATCGCGGAATAACTGTATACCCGAGTGGTATCTGACATCAAAATCCCCCTTCACTTCAGCTGAAATAGCCCGGCAACGCCGGGCTATGGGACTGTGCCATCCGTTCGTTATGCTGATTCCAGCATGGCCCAGGGTACCTGCTGCGCGCGCAACGCCGCCTGATGGCCGGCGAGCGTACCAAAGATAATAATATCAGCAACGGCGTTTCCGCCAATACGGTTGCCACCGTGAATACCACCGACCACTTCACCGGCAGCATAAGCGCCTGGAATCACCTGTTTTTGCGCATTCAGCACGTGAGTTTCGGTATTAATGGTTACCCCACCCATGGTGTGGTGTACGCCCGGCGCAATCTGAATCGCGTGGAACGGCCCTTCATTAATCGGCGCACGCAGCGCGGTTTTACGACCAAACTCTTCGTCGTCCTGTTTCGCCACGGCATCGTTATAGCGGGCAAGCGTTGCCAGGAAAGTCTCTTCGTCTAATCCGAGTTTAGCCGCCAGTTCACTCGCCGTGCTGGCGCTGGTCACCAGACCTTTGGCGATATACTCATCCGCTGCTTTATTTTTGCTACGGACGTGTTCGTCAAAGACGATATAGGCGTAATGTTCCGGCAGCGCAATGATCGCCGCAGAGACTTTATCGCGGGTTTCCATTTCGTTAAAGAAGCGGTTGCCTTGCTGGCTCACCAGAATTGCGCCGCCGCCGCGGATGGATTCCGACACCAGATAAGAGGTTTTCTGTTCCACCGTCGGGTGAATCTGGATTTCGCCCATATCCACCGTGCCAGCACCAATACGCTCCAGCAATGCAATGCCGCCGCCGGTTGCGCCTTTGTGGTTGGTGGTCACGAAGCCCGCCAGATCCGGACGGTATTTCACCACCATCTCGCTGTTAGCACTGAAACCGCCGGTCGCCACGATGATGCTACGAGTCGGAATGGTGACGCTTTCCTGTTCGTCGGTCAGCAGACGCACCGCCGCCACTTCGCCGCCTTCCATCACAATATCGACTACCGAAGTGTCGAGCATGACATCAATCCCGCGTTTCGTGACGTTACGCACAAGGCCACTGATGAGATAACCACCAACGGCAGAACCGTCTTTCGGGCGGTGAGTACGGTCAATACTCATCCCCCCTGTGGTGGTGATATCATTCAGCATGATGCCGCGATCCGCCAGCCATTCGATCGCCTGCGGTGCATTTTCCACAAAGCGGTGTAACAGCGCCGGGTTGTTTTTGTTTTTACCGCCCTTCAGCGTTTCGGCGTAGAACAGTTCTTTACTATCCTGAATGCCTTTAACGCGCTGGAAGCGGGTTTCCGCCGCGTTCATCCCGGCAGAGGCTTTAATGGTGTTACCACCGATAGTCGGCATTTTTTCGACGATCAGCACGCTGGCGCCATCATCATGAGCCTGAATCGCCGCCGCCAGACCGGCGCCACCGCTGCCAACGACGACCACATCGTAGGCTTTTGGCGCAGCGGCATCGCCGCCCTCTTCCGCCGCCAGCGCTTTACTGGATTTCACCATCGCTTTGGAGACCGCTTTTTTCACCGCCTCGCTCTGGCTGGTTGCACCGGAAATGGCGTCAACATGTGGTGTATTCGCGTCGAGAATACGGGAACGAATCTCTTCAAAGCTGGTGACGAACTCAACGTCTTGATCGACGCCACCGGTCAGCTCGATATCGACAATTCGGTCGGTTTCCAGGCTTACGTTAATGACCAGTTCACCGGCATCATCCTGAACGGTCTCCACAAACACGCCCGGCTTAAATTTCGACACCGTCATGCTCATATCGCGGATCATCGCTTCCACCAGCGAGAAGCGCCACAAAGGTTCCGGAATGTTCAGCGCTTCACGCTGGGTGCTGTCAATAAACAGATCCAGCGTCTGGCC
This sequence comes from Kluyvera sp., assembly GCF_965301105.1. Taxonomy (NCBI): domain Bacteria; kingdom Pseudomonadati; phylum Pseudomonadota; class Gammaproteobacteria; order Enterobacterales; family Enterobacteriaceae; genus Kluyvera; species Kluyvera sp. The sequence goes on along the minus strand of NZ_CBDKZX010000114.1, from coordinate 1,233 downwards.
ATCCGCAATACGATCCGCCCAGTCCGGATATGCAATGCAGGCACGGCCGACGGCCACCAGGTCGTAACCGTGTTCCATTGCGCTCTCGATGTCGTTGTCGTTTACCACGCCGCCAACGCCCATGACCGGTACCTGCGCCAGCGTTTCAGAGCGCATGGCCACATATTTTTCAATCAGCGGCGTCGGGTCATTGGTCTCAACGATAGACGGGCGCAGGGTCGCGCCAACGGAGAAGTGCAGGTAGTCCAGGCCACGTGCGGCCAGTTTTTCCAGCAGATACATTGTGTCGTCGAAGCGGATCCCCGGGACTTCCATCTCTTCCGGCGAGAAGCGATAGCCGATAATAAAGGCATCATCCGCATACTGGCGCACCATTTTGTGGGTGATCTCCAGCACCGCCAGCGGGAATTTGGCGCGGTTGTCACGGCTGCCGCCCCACTCGTCGTCGCGTTGGTTGGAGTTTGGGGAATAGAATTGCTGAATCAGATAGGTATTAGCACCGTGCAGTTCCACACCGTCGAAACCGGCCTGGATAGCGCGGCGCACCGCTTCACCAAATTTACCCACCATGCCTTCCACTTCTGCCGTGGTCAGCGCGACCGGTGTCGCAGCGCCTTCGCGCGGTGCGGCCACGGCGCTTGGCCCGACCGGTGTACGCCCACCGATCAGCTTCGGATCAACCATACGGCCACCGTGATAAATTTGCAGCAGCGCTTTGGAACCCTGAGATTTAATGGCTTCGGCAATTTTCGCCAGCCCGGCAATTTTATCGTCGCTGTCGATACCCAGCGCCCCTGGGAAAGCCAGGCCTAAGTCATCAACAAAACAGCATTCGACGATGATGGTACCGATACGCCCGGCACGAGCACGGTAGTACTCCACCAGTTCGCTGCTGACTGAGCCATCGAAATAACCCGAACACGTCGTCATAGGCGCCATAAACAGACGGTTTTTCAGCTCTGTGCCATTGGGCAAGGTAAAGGAGCTAAGTACGCGATGATCACTGTTCATAAGAATAAACTCCAAACTTTAAAAGATTTAAATTCAAGAATTCGGGATCGGGCTGCATTTGAGTTATTTGTTATGCCGATATCATGATATTAATATAGCGATAATTTTAGTTACTAAAGTCATTACGTTAGTTATAAAACTATTTAATCCCTCGAATAACAGGAATACCTCCATGGTGTTACTAATTACAATATAATTCGTTCACAATTATTTAATATAATC
>NZ_CBDKZX010000113.1:0-9150 GCF_965301105.1 Kluyvera sp. | reverse complement strand
CTTTTTGCAGCGCCGCGCCGGCACCCAGCCAGGCTGGCAGCATCAGGCGGTTCTGAGTCCAGGCGAAGATCCACGGGATGGCGCGCAGGGACTCGACGCCGCCGGTTGGGCGACGTTTTGCCGGACGTGAACCCAGCGGCAGTTTACCCAGCTCCTGTTCCGGCGTGGCGGAACGGAAATAAGGCACGAAATCTTTGTTTTCACGCACGTAGCCGCGGTACATCTCGCAGGAGATATCGGACAGCTCGTCCATGATGCCGCGCCACTCTTCTTTTGGCTCCGGCGGCGGCAGCAGGTTCGCTTCCAGAATCGCGCTGGTGTACAGCGACAGGCTGCTGACGGTGACTTCCGGCAGACCGTATTTGAAGCGGATCATCTCGCCCTGTTCCGTCACGCGCAGACCGCCTTTCAGGCTTCCCGGAGGCTGAGAGAGCAGCGCCGCGTGCGCCGGTGCGCCGCCGCGACCAATAGAACCACCGCGACCATGGAACAGCGTCAGTTCAATACCGGCTTTTTCACAGGTTTTGATCAACGCATCCTGCGCCTGGTACTGCGCCCAGGAAGCCGCCATAACGCCCGCATCTTTCGCGGAGTCGGAATAGCCGATCATGACCATCTGCTTGCCCTGAATAAAGCCGCGATACCAGTCAATGTTGAGCAACTGGGTCATCACGTCGTCGGCGTTGTTCAGGTCGTCCAGGGTTTCGAACAGTGGGGCGACCGGCAGCGCGAAGGTGATGCCGGCTTCTTTCAGCAGCAGGTGAACCGCCAGCACGTCGGACGGCGTTTTGGCCATCGAGATCACGTAAGCGGCAACCGAGCCAATTGGCGCATCGACAATGGCTTTACAGGTATTCAGAACTTCACGGGTGTCGTTGCTTGGCTCCCAGCTACGCGGGAGGAGCGGACGTTTAGAATTCAGTTCGCGGATCAGGAAGGCCTGTTTGTCGGCCTCTGACCAGCTTTCGTAGTCGCCGATGCCCAGGTAGCGGGTCAGTTCGCCCAGCGCTTCAGTGTGGCGGGTGCTCTCCTGACGCACGTCAATACGCACCAGCGGTACGCCAAAACACTTCACGCGACGCAGCGTGTCGAGCAGCTCGCCGTTAGCGATGATGCCCATACCGCAGGCCTGTAGTGATTTATAACAGGCGTACAGCGGTTCCCACAGCTGCTCGTTCTGGCTGATAAGACCGGCTGGTTTTGGCAGGCGCTGGCCTTTCAGGCGTGCTTCCAGCCAGGCCTGGGTGGCCATCAGCTGGCTGCGCAGGGTTTTCATCAGGTAGCGATACGGCTCGGTCGCGCCTTCTTCGCCAACCCGCTCGCGCAGTTCGTCGGTGCATTCCACCATCGACAGCTCGGAAATCAGCACCTGAATATCTTTCAGGAACAGGTCGGTCGCTTTCCAGCGGCTGAGCAGCAGCACGTGGCGGGTGATTTCGGCGGTGACGTTCGGGTTGCCGTCACGGTCGCCGCCCATCCACGAGGTAAAGCGTACCGGCACGAAATCGACCGGCAACTGGTAGCCGAGGTTCTCTTCCAGCTGTTCATTCAGTTCACGCAGATAGTTCGGTACGCCTTCCCACAGGCTGTTTTCCACAACAGCGAAGCCCCATTTAGCTTCATCTACCGGGCTTGGGCGATGCTTACGAATTTCATCGGTGTGCCATGACTGAGCAATTAGCTGGCGCAGACGGCGCATCACCTGGTTGCGTTCGTAGTCGGCAATGTCGTTATTATCGAGCTGTTTCAGGCAGTTGTTGATTTCGCCCATTTTATGAATCAGCGTACGACGCGTGATTTCAGTCGGGTGCGCGGTCAGTACCAGCTCCAGCGACAGGGATTCAACGGCCTGTTTAATCGTGGTTTCGTTGAGATTGGGTTGGTCTTTGAGTTTACGCAGGGTACGGGCAATCACTTCCGGGTTGCTTGCCGCTTCGCCTTTCGGCGAAATGCTGTGGTACTGCTCAGCGGTATTGGCCAGGTTCAGGAACTGGCTGAACGCGCGGGCAACCGGCAGCAGCTCATCGTTGGACAGGTTCTGCAGCGTGGTGAGCAGCTCCTGACGATTGGCTTCGTTGCCGGCACGTGAAGATTTGGACAACTTACGGATCGTTTCTACACGGTCAAGAATGTTCTCACCAAGCGCATCCTTGATGGTATCGCCTAGCACTTTACCGAGCATACTGACATTACTACGCAACGCGGAATATTGTTCGTTCATTAACCCAGACACCCCATCTCATTTTATTTTGTTATATCCCAGCCTTTGGAACGAAAGGGCGGGATAAAGACACCTCTTTTATAAAGCCACGTAAAAACCCGTACGTCAATTGCTGCGAAATCGCTTCAGCAAACGAATAAATTGCGGCAATTGACGAAAGTTAATTCACATCGTGCCAGATAAGAAATGCTTATGAAAATGTGAAGGCGATCGCGGGAATCGGGGGGCGGAGAGATGCCGGATGGCGCTGCGCTTATCCGGCCTGCAGGCGAGGGTAGACCCGGTAAGCGTAGCGTCACCGGGCAGAACACATTAATGCCAGCAGAAGTGATGCACGACCTGGGTAATTAATTCGCGCGTCGGCTTAATAAAGCGCGTTTCCAGGTATTCGTCCGGCTGGTGTGCCTGATTAATCGAGCCTGGCCCGAGGACGATGGTCGGGCACAAGGTCTGGATAAACGGCGCTTCGGTACAGTAGTTCACCACTTCGGTCTTGGTGCCGAGCAGTTTTTCCAGCACTTCAACCAGCTGATGATCTGGCGGGCATTCGTAGCCCGGAATCGGTGCGTGCAGCTCGCTAACCGTCAGGCGGCCCGGCCATTGCGCGCTGACCGGCTCCAATGCTTCATCCAGCAGACCGTTGAGGTCGCTCAGCGTCATGCCCGGCAGCGGGCGGATATCCATATGTAGCTCACAGCAGGCGCAGATACGGTTGGACGCATCGCCACCGTGGAGGCTACCGAGATTGAGCGTTGGGTACGGTACGGTGAACGCTTCATAGTGATAGCGCTCTTTCAGCGAGTCGCGCAGCTGCATCACGCGGCCAATGGCGTCGTGCATGATTTCAATGGCGTTCACACCGCGCGCCGGGTCGCTGGAGTGGCCGGACTGGCCCATGACGCGAATGGCGTTCGACATATGACCTTTGTGCGCGCGCACCGGCTGCAATGAGGTGGGCTCACCGATGATAGCGCAGTCCGGGCGTAGCTCGGTGGATTCGGAGAAATAGCGCGCGCCCGCCATGCTGGTCTCTTCATCCGCCGTCGCCAGAATGTAGAGCGGCTTTTTCAACTGCGTCACGTCAACATCCCGCAGCGCGTCGAGAATAAAGGCGAAGAAGCCTTTCATATCGGCAGTGCCCAGACCGTAGAGCTTGTTATCGTGCTCGGTCAGGGTAAACGGATCGCGGGTCCAGCGCCCGTCGTCGAACGGTACGGTATCGGTATGACCGGCAAGCAGTAGCCCGCCCGCGCCGTGTCCGGTGCTGGCCAGCAGGTTGAATTTATTGCGCGTGCCGGGAACCGGCTGCACCTCAACATTGAAGCCGAGAGAGGCGAACCAATCGGCCAGCAGAGTGATTAAAGACGCATTACTCTGATCGAGTGCTTCTTCGGTTGCGCTGATGGACGGTGTGGCGATCAACGCACGGTAAATCTCGATAAATGGTGGTAAATTGTTTTTCATTGTTGACACACCTCGGGTCGTGATAGTATCAATATTCATGCAGTATTTGTGAATAAAAATACATTATCATTAGGCGTAAGAAAACCCACCAACGGTAGGGTGAAGTGACGACGCTTAATCAGGCAAACAGACATAAGAAGGTAAACGGCCCCGATGTTGAATACGCTGATTGTGGGCGCGAGCGGTTACGCTGGCGCTGAGCTTGTGACCTATGTGAATCGCCATCCTCATATGAACATAACCGCTTTGACGGTCTCAGCGCAAAGCAATGATGCGGGAAAGTTAATCTCCGATTTGCATCCACAGCTAAAAGGGATTGTTGATCTCCCTTTGCAGCCGATGTCCGACATCAGTGAATTCAGCGCCGGTGTTGATGTGGTGTTCCTCGCCACCGCTCATGAAGTCAGCCACGACCTTGCGCCGCAGTTCCTCGCGGCGGGCTGCGTGGTGTTTGATCTCTCCGGCGCGTTCCGCGTGAACGACGGCGCCTTCTATGAAAAATATTACGGATTTACCCATCAGCACCCGGAACTGCTGGCGCAGGCGGTATATGGCCTGGCCGAATGGAGCGCCGAAGCGCTGAAAGAGGCGCAGCTGATTGCCGTGCCGGGCTGTTATCCCACGGCGGCACAGCTTTCCTTAAAACCGTTGATCGACGGCGATTTACTGGATCTCTCCCAGTGGCCGGTGATCAACGCGACCAGCGGCGTGAGCGGCGCGGGACGTAAAGCGGCGATCTCCAACAGCTTCTGTGAAGTGAGTTTGCAACCGTACGGCGTGTTTACCCACCGGCATCAGCCGGAAATCGCCAGCCACCTTGGCGCCGAGGTGATTTTCACCCCGCACCTGGGCAATTTCCCGCGCGGGATTCTGGAAACCATCACCTGCCGCCTGAAACCGGGCGTGACCCATGCGCAGGTGGCGGAAGCCTTACAGCAGGCCTACGGCGATAAGCCGATGGTGCGTTTATACGACAAGGGTGTTCCGGCGCTGAAAAACGTCGTCGGCTTGCCGTTCTGTGATATCGGTTTTGCCGTGCAGGGCGAGCACCTGATCGTGGTGGCGACCGAAGACAACCTATTGAAAGGCGCTGCCGCACAGGCCGTGCAGTGCGCCAATATCCGTTTCGGCTTCGCTGAGACGCAGTCTCTTATCTAAGGTGTGATGACGATGAATCCATTAATTATCAAACTGGGCGGCGTGTTGCTGGATAGCGAAGAAGCGCTGGAGCGTCTGTTTACCGCGCTGGTGAACTACCGCGAGTCGCATCAACGCCCGCTGGTGATTGTCCACGGCGGCGGCTGCGTGGTGGATGAGCTGATGAAGCAGCTCAACCTGCCGGTGAAAAAGAAAAATGGCCTGCGCGTGACGCCTGCCGATCAGATCGACATTATCACCGGCGCGCTGGCGGGCACTGCCAACAAAACGCTGCTGGCCTGGGCGAAGAAGCATGAAATCGCCTCCGTGGGCCTGTTCCTCGGCGACGGTGACAGCGTGCAGGTCACTAAACTGGATGAAGAATTGGGCCACGTTGGTCTGGCGCAGCCGGGATCGCCTAAACTGATTAATCTGCTGCTGGAAGGCGGTTTCCTGCCGGTGGTGAGCTCTATCGGCGTGACCGTCGAAGGGCAATTGATGAACGTCAACGCGGACCAGGCGGCAACCGCGCTGGCGGCCACGCTGGGTGCGGATCTCATTCTGCTCTCCGACGTCAGCGGTATTCTCGATGGCAAAGGCCAGCGCATTGCGGAAATGACTGCGGCCAAGGCGGAACAGCTGATCGAGCAGGGGATTATTACCGACGGCATGATTGTGAAGGTGAACGCGGCGCTGGATGCGGCACGCACGCTGGGCCGCCCGGTCGATATCGCTTCATGGCGTCACGCGGAGCAGCTGCCGGCGCTGTTTAACGGTACGCCGATCGGTACGCGTATTCTGGCGTAAGTGATTTTCCCCTCACCCTAACCCTCTCCCCACAGGGGAGAGGGGACTGGCCGGAGCCGGTATAGTTCTCCCACTCTCCACAGGGACGAGGGAACTGACGGTTTTCCCCCTCTCCCTCAGGGAGAGGGCCGGGGTGAGGGTTGTTTTCAGGCCGGAGACTACCCGGCATAAATAAACGAATTTAAGGAAGCATGTTATGGCACTTTGGGGCGGGCGTTTTTCTCAGGCAGCAGATCAGCGGTTCAAACAGTTCAACGACTCTTTACGCTTTGATTATCGCCTGGCGGAGCAGGATATCGTTGGCTCTGTAGCCTGGTCTAAAGCGCTGGTGACGGTTGGCGTACTGACGGCGGAAGAGCAATCTCAACTGGAAGCGGCGCTGAGCGTGCTGCTGGAAGAAGTTCGCGCTAATCCGCAACAGATCCTGGAAAGCGATGCCGAAGACATCCATAGCTGGGTGGAAGGAAAGCTGATTGATAAGGTCGGCCAACTGGGTAAGAAGCTGCACACCGGGCGTAGCCGTAACGATCAGGTCGCGACCGATCTCAAGCTGTGGTGCAAAGACACCGTGGCGGAGCTGCTGGCCGCGAATCGTCAGCTGCAAACCGCGCTGGTGGAAACCGCGCAGGCGAACCAGGACGCGGTGATGCCGGGTTACACTCACCTGCAACGCGCGCAGCCGGTGACGTTTGCTCACTGGTGCCTGGCCTACGTTGAGATGCTGGCGCGCGATGAAAGCCGCCTGCAGGATACCCTCAAGCGTCTGGACGTCAGCCCGCTGGGCTGCGGCGCGCTGGCGGGTACCGCTTATGAAATTGACCGTGAACAGCTGGCGTGCTGGCTGGGCTTCGCGTCTGCGACCCGCAACAGTCTGGACAGCGTGTCTGACCGTGACCACGTGCTGGAGCTGCTGTCTAACGCTTCCATCGGTATGGTGCACCTGTCGCGCTTCGCGGAAGACCTGATCTTCTTTAATACCGGTGAAGCGGGCTTTGTTGAGCTTTCTGACCGCGTGACGTCAGGCTCTTCTCTGATGCCGCAGAAGAAAAACCCGGATGCGCTGGAGCTGATCCGCGGTAAATGTGGCCGTGTACAGGGTGCGCTGACCGGCATGATGATGACCCTCAAAGGTCTGCCGTTGGCTTACAACAAAGACATGCAGGAAGATAAAGAAGGCGTATTTGACGCGCTGGATACCTGGCTGGACTGTCTGCATATGGCGGCGCTGGTGCTGGACGGCATTCAGGTGAAGCGTCCGCGTTGCCAGGAAGCGGCGCAGCAGGGCTACGCCAACGCCACCGAACTGGCGGATTATCTGGTCGCTAAAGGCGTGCCGTTCCGTGAAGCGCACCACATCGTGGGCGAAACGGTGGTGGAAGCCATCGCCCAGGGCAAGCCGCTGGAAGATCTGCCGTTGGCCGATCTGCAGAAATTCAGCGCGGTGATTGGCGATGACGTTTACCCGATTCTGTCTCTGCAATCTTGCCTCGATAAACGTGCGGCAAAAGGCGGCGTCTCGCCTAAGCAGGTAGCGCAGGCGATTAGCGACGCGAAGGCGCGCCTGAGCTAGCCCTCTGCATAGCCAAAAGATAGCCCGGCCGAGCGCAAGCGACGCCGGGTTTTTTGTGCGCAAAAAAAGCGGGCCACGGGGCCCGCAAACGTTCATGTTGGCTTTAGTTAGTCGAGTTTTGAGAGAAACTCAGAAATCCACGCGGCGACTTCAAAGGGTTAAACAAGGAACCGCGCTGTTTCTGTGGTCTATTATTAAACAGAATCCTTGATAGGGATAATCATTCATTGCTATTCTATCTATCGCCATGAACTATCGTGGCGATGGAGGATGAATAATGAATATTCGCGATCTTGAATACCTGGTGGCATTAGCTGAACACCGGCATTTCCGCCGGGCGGCAGATTCCTGCCACGTCAGCCAGCCAACCCTGAGCGGGCAGATTCGTAAACTGGAAGATGAACTGGGCGTTATGCTGCTGGAACGCACCAGCCGTAAGGTGCTGTTTACCCAGGCCGGGCTGCTGCTGGTGGACCAGGCGCGTACCGTGCTACGTGAGGTCAAAGTGCTCAAGGAGATGGCTAGCCAGCAGGGGGAGACGATGTCCGGCCCGTTGCATATCGGCCTGATCCCGACCGTTGGCCCGTACCTGCTGCCCCACATTATCCCAATGCTGCACCAGACGTTCCCGAAGCTGGAAATGTACCTGCACGAAGCGCAAACCCATCAGCTGCTGGCGCAGCTTGATAGCGGTAAGCTGGACTGCGCCATTCTGGCCCTGGTGAAAGAGAGCGAAGCCTTTATTGAGGTGCCGCTGTTTGACGAACCGATGATGCTGGCGATCTATGAAGATCACCCATGGGCTGAGCGCGATCGCGTGCCGATGTCGGATCTGGCCGGTGAGAAATTGCTGATGCTGGAAGACGGTCACTGCCTGCGCGATCAGGCGATGGGGTTCTGTTTTGAAGCCGGTGCGGATGAAGACACGCACTTCCGCGCGACCAGTCTGGAAACGCTGCGCAATATGGTGGCGGCGGGCAGCGGTATTACCTTACTGCCAGCGCTGGCCGTGCCGCATGAGCGTAAACGCGATGGTGTCGTTTACCTGCCATGCATTAAGCCGGAGCCGCGCCGCACCGTTGGGCTGGTCTATCGACCTGGATCGCCGCTGCGCAGCCGCTATGAGCAGCTGGCAGAGACCGTCCGTGAGGCGATGGACGGTCATTTCGACAAGACGTTAAAACAGGCGATTTAAGCCGTTTAGCGCCGCAACCCGATAGGCTTCCGCCATCGTCGGGTAGTTAAAGGTGGTGTTAACGAAGTACTCAATGGTGTTACCGCCACCTTTCTGCTCCATGATCGCCTGGCCGATGTGAATAATTTCGGCCGCGCGTTCGCCAAAGCAGTGAATGCCAAGGATCTCCTTCGTCTCCCGGTGGAACAGGATTTTCAGGCTCCCCACGCTCATCCCGACGATTTGCGCTCGCGCCAGGTGTTTAAACTGGGCGCGTCCGACCTCGTACGGCACCTTCATGGCGGTCAGTTGCTGTTCGGTTTTGCCAACAGAGCTGATTTCCGGAATGGTATAGATACCGGTCGGAATATCTTCAATCAGGTGTGCGGTGGCTTCACCTTTCATCAGCGCCTGGGCAGCAATACGTCCCTGATCGTAGGCAGCAGAGGCCAGGCTCGGATAACCAATTACGTCGCCGACGGCATAGACATGTGGCAGGGCGGTCTGGTACATGCTGTTCACTTTCAGCTGGCCGCGGCCATCGGCCTGTAGGCCAATATTTTCCAGCGACAGTGAGTCGGTGTTGCCGGTACGGCCGTTGGCAAACAGCAGGCAGTCGGCCTTGAGCTTTTTGCCGGACTTCAGGTGCATGATCACGCCGTCGTCCACGCCTTCAATCTTCTCGTACTCTTCGTTGTGGCGAATGACCACGCCGCTGTTCCAGAAGTGATAAGAAAGCGAGTCTGACATCTCCTGATCGAGGAAGGCCAGCAGACG
>NZ_CBDKZX010000112.1:0-9218 GCF_965301105.1 Kluyvera sp. | reverse complement strand
ACGCCGAAGACGCGGTGCATAACGCCATCGTGCTGGAAGAGATCGCCTATATGGGCATCTTCTGCCGCCAGTTGGCGCCGCAGTTACCGGAGATGCAGCAGACGCTGCTGGATAAGCACTATCTGCGCAAGCACGGCGCGAAAGCGTATTACGGGCAGTAGCCTGGACGAGGCGCAGCCTACTCCGGAATCCCCCGGCAACACCTGTATAAAACACCAGCTTCTTTATCCAAACCAGGCTATACTCAAGCCTGGTTTTTTGTTGATGAGAGCACGCGTGACGCAGCCACAAGCCGGTTTTTTACTCACCCGCCACTGGCGGGATACACCGCAGGGCACTGAACTGGCTTTCTGGCTGGCGACCGACGACGGCCCGCTACAGGTCACCCTGCCGCCGCAGGAATCTGTTGCATTTATCCCTGAATCTCAGCGTACGCAGGTTGAACGCCTGCTGCACGGCGAAAACGGCGTACGGGTAGCCCCGCTGGCCCTCAAAGATTTCCACCGTCAGCCGGTTTTCGGCCTGTACTGCCGCGCCCATCGCCAGCTCATGCGGCTGGAAAAAGTGCTCCGCGAGAACGGCATCACCGTCTACGAAGCCGATATCCGCCCGCCGGAGCGCTATCTGATGGAGCGCTTTATCACCGCCCCCGTGTGGGTTGAAGGCGAAAAATCGGCAACCGGGCTGCGTAACGCACGCATGAAGCCGCACCCCGAGTACCGCCCGCCGCTGAAATGGGTGTCGCTGGATATCGAAACCAGCCGCCACGGCGAACTGTACTGCATCGGGCTGGAAGGCTGCGGGCAACGCACCGTCTACATGCTCGGCAGCCCGCCCGCGCAGCCGCCGCAGGTCGATTTCCATCTCGAATATGTCGCCAGCCGCCCGCTGCTGTTGGAAAAACTCAACGCCTGGTTTGCCGAACATGACCCGGACGTGCTGATTGGCTGGAACGTCGTGCAGTTCGACCTGCGCGTACTGCAAAAAAGCGCCGAACGCTACAAAGTGCCGCTATTGCTCGGGCGCGGCGGCAGCGAACTGGAGTGGCGTGAACACGGCTTTAAGAACGGCGTATTCTTCGCTCAGGCCGCAGGGCGGCTGATTATCGACGGCATCGAGGCGCTGAAATCCGCCTTCTGGAACTTCACCTCGTTTTCGCTGGAGAACGTCGCCCGCGAGCTGCTGGGCGAAGGCAAGGCGATAGATAACCCATGGGATCGAATGGACGAAATTGACCGCCGTTTCGCCGAAGATAAGCCCGCACTGGCGACCTATAACCTCAAAGACTGCGAGCTGGTGACGCGCATCTTCCACCAAACCGAGATCATGCCTTTTTTACTGGAGCGCGCCACGGTCAACGGCCTGGCGGTCGATCGGCACGGCGGTTCGGTCGCGGCTTTCAGCCACCTCTATTTTCCGCGGATGCATCGCCTCGGTTACGTCGCGCCGAATCTCGGCGAAGTGCCGCCGCAGGCCAGTCCCGGCGGTTATGTCATGGACTCCCGCCCCGGCTTGTACGACTCGGTACTGGTCCTCGACTACAAAAGCCTGTACCCGTCGATCATCCGCTCTTTCCTGATCGATCCGGTTGGGTTGATTGAAGGGATGGCGCACCCCGATGCGGCGCACAGTACCGAAGGTTTTCTGGATGCCTGGTTTTCGCGTGACAAACATTGTCTGCCAGGGATCGTCAGCCAGATCTGGCACGCCCGTGATGAAGCCAAACAGCAGAAAAATAAGCCGCTTTCTCAGGCGCTAAAGATCATTATGAACGCCTTCTATGGCGTGCTGGGCACCAGCGCTTGCCGCTTTTTCGATCCGCGCCTAGCGTCATCTATCACCATGCGCGGCCACGCGATCATGCGCCAGACCAGGGCGCTGATTGAGTCTCAGGGCTATGACGTGATTTACGGCGATACTGACTCCACCTTCGTCTGGCTCAAACGCGCACATGGCGAAGAAGAGGCAGCAACCATTGGCCGCGCGCTGGTCGGCTTCGTGAACCAATGGTGGGCCGACGAGCTGCAAAAAAGCGGGCTGACCAGCGCGCTGGAACTGGAGTTTGAAACCCACTTTTGCCGTTTCCTGATTCCGACCATTCGCGGTGCCGATACCGGCAGCAAGAAACGCTATGCCGGGATGATTCAGGACGGCGACAAGCAGCGGATGATGTATAAGGGGCTGGAGACCGTGCGCACCGACTGGACACCGCTGGCGCAGCAGTTCCAGCAGGCGCTGTATCTGCGCATCTTCCGCAACGAACCGTACCGGGATTTTATCCTCGAAACCATTGATAAGCTGATGAACGGCGAGCTGGATGAACAGTTAGTCTACCGCAAGCAGCTGCGGCGTCCGCTTGCAGACTATCAGCGTAACGTGCCGCCGCATGTCCGCGCCGCGCGCCTTGCTGATGAACAGAACGTGCGGTTAGGACGTCCGCAGCAGTACCAGCAGCGCGGTAGCATCCGCTACGTCTGGACCACCAACGGCCCGGAGCCACTGGACTACCAGCAGTCGCCGCTCGACTACGACCACTATCTCACCAAACAATTAGCCCCCGTCGCCGAAGGAATTCTCCCCTTTGTTGACGACGATTTTGCTACAATAGTGACGGGGCAACTGGGGTTGTTTTGACAGGTGACTAACGTCCCGCCATCCAGTACCATAGCGCCCTTTCCATTCCTGGACCAAATTCACTCGCCGCCTCCTTTCAGGTGGTGGCTGAATATTGCCTGCAATTTATTAAAGATAGAGCCGAACATATATGCCTTTTACACTTGGTCAACGCTGGATCAGCGATACAGAAAGCGAACTGGGACTTGGTACTGTTGTTGCAATGGATGCACGCACCGTCACCCTGCTCTTTCCGGCAACCGGAGAGAACCGTCTGTACGCCCGTAGTGACTCCCCCGTGACCCGCGTAATGTTCAACCCCGGCGACACGATCACAAGCCATGAAGGCTGGCAGTTGCTCGTTGATGAAGTTAAAGAAGAAAATGGCCTGCTGGCATATATCGGCACCCGCCTGGATACCGAAGAAACCAACGTGATGCTGCGCGAAGTGCTGCTCGACAGCAAACTGGTGTTCAGCAAGCCGCAAGACCGTCTCTTTGCCGGGCAAATTGACCGTATGGACCGATTTGCGCTGCGCTACCGCGCGCGTAAATACCAGAGCGAGCAATACCGCATGCCGTGGAGCGGCCTGCGCGGCCAGCGCACCAGCCTGATCCCCCATCAGCTCAACATCGCCCATGACGTCGGCCGTCGTCATGCGCCGCGCGTCCTGCTGGCAGACGAAGTGGGCTTAGGGAAAACCATTGAAGCCGGGATGATCCTGCACCAACAGTTGCTCTCCGGCGCCGCTCAGCGCGTGCTGATTATTGTTCCGGAAACCCTGCAACATCAGTGGCTGGTTGAAATGCTGCGCCGCTTCAACCTGCGCTTCGCGCTGTTCGACGACGAGCGCTATGCCGAAGCCCAGCACGATGCCTACAACCCGTTTGAAACCGAACAGCTGGTGATCTGCTCGCTGGACTTCGTGCGCCGCAACAAACAGCGCCTGGAGCATCTGTGCGACGCCGAGTGGGACCTGATGGTCGTCGACGAAGCGCACCACCTGGTGTGGAGCGAAGACGCGCCAAGTCGCGAATATCTGGCCATTGAAGAGCTGGCCGAGCGTGTACCGGGGGTCCTGCTGCTGACCGCAACGCCGGAACAACTCGGAATGGAAAGCCACTTTGCCCGTCTGCGCCTGCTGGACCCGAACCGCTTCCACGATTTTGAGCAGTTTGTCGAAGAACAGAAAAACTACCGTCCAGTGGCTGACGCCGTGGCGCTGCTGCTGGCGGGGAATAAGCTCAGCAACGACGAGCTGAACATGCTCGGCGAGCTGATTGGCGAGCAGGATATCGAAGCGCTGCTGCAAACCGCCAACAGCGATCGCGAAGGCTCCGAGGCAGCGCGCCAGGAACTGATCAGCATGCTGATGGACCGCCACGGCACCAGCCGCGTGCTGTTCCGTAACACCCGTAACGGCGTGAAAGGCTTCCCGAAACGCGAGCTGCACACCATCAAACTGCCGCTGCCGGCGCAGTACCAGACGGCAATTAAGGTTTCCGGCATTATGGGCGCCCGCAAAAGCGCCGAAGAGCGCGCGCGCGACATGCTCTACCCGGAACAGATTTATCAGGAGTTTGAAGGCGATACCGGCACCTGGTGGAACTTCGACCCGCGCGTTGAGTGGCTGATGGGCTACCTGACCAGCCATCGCTCCCAGAAGGTTTTGGTTATCTGCGCCAAAGCGGCTACCGCGCTCCAGCTGGAGCAAGTGCTGCGCGAGCGTGAAGGCATCCGCGCCGCCGTGTTCCACGAAGGCATGTCGATTATCGAACGCGACCGCGCCGCCGCCTGGTTTGGCGAAGAAGACAGCGGCGCGCAGGTGCTGCTGTGCTCGGAAATCGGCTCCGAAGGCCGTAACTTCCAGTTCGCCAGCAACCTGGTGATGTTCGACCTGCCGTTCAACCCGGACCTGCTGGAGCAGCGTATTGGCCGTCTGGACCGTATCGGCCAGGCGCACGATATTCAGATCCACGTACCTTATTTAGAGAAAACCGCGCAGTCCGTGCTGGTGCGCTGGTACCACGAAGGTCTGGATGCGTTCGAACATACCTGCCCGACCGGTCGTACTATCTATGACAGCGTGCACGACCAGCTGATCACCTATCTGGCCGCGCCGGAAACCACCGAAGGCTTCGACGAGCTGATTAAATCCAGCCGCGAGCAGCACGATGCGCTGAAGGCACAGCTCGAACAGGGGCGCGACCGTCTGCTGGAGATCCATTCCAACGGCGGCGAAAAAGCGCAGAAGCTGGCAGAAAGCATTGAAGAGCAGGATGACGACACCAACCTGATCGCCTTCGCGATGAACCTGTTCGATATCGTCGGCATCAATCAGGATGACCGCGGCGAGAACCTGATCGTCCTGACGCCGTCCGACCACATGCTGGTGCCGGACTTCCCGGGCCTGCCGGAAGACGGCTGCACGGTCACTTTCGAACGAGACATCGCCCTGTCGCGCGAAGACGCTCAGTTCCTGACCTGGGAACACCCGCTGATTCACAACGGGCTGGATCTGATCCTCTCCGGCGACACCGGCAGCAGTACCCTTTCGCTGCTGAAAAACAAAGCGCTGCCGGTCGGCACGCTGCTGCTGGAGCTGATCTACGTGGTGGAAGCTCAGGCGCCGAAGCAGCTGCAGCTCAACCGCTTCTTGCCGCCGACGCCGGTGCGTATGCTGCTCGACAAAAATGGCACCAACCTCGCCGCGCAGGTCGAGTTTGAAACCTTCAACCGTCAGCTCAGCGCGGTGAATCGCCATACCGGCAGCAAGCTGGTGAACGCGGTGCAGCAGGATGTGCACACAATCCTGCAAAAAGGCGAAGCGCAGATTGAGAAAGCCGCGCAGGCGCTGATTGCCGCCGCGCGTGAAGAGGCGGACGAGAAACTCAGCGCCGAACTGTCGCGTCTGGAAGCCCTGAAGGCGGTGAACCCGAACATCCGCGACGATGAGCTTTCGGCAATTGAAAGCAACCGTCAGCAGGTGATGGAAAGCCTGTCCCAGGCAGGATGGCGTCTGGACGCGCTGCGTCTGATCGTCGTCACTCACCAGTAACCGGAGCCGTTATGGGAATGGAAAACTACCATCCGCCGCAGGACCCGTGGCTGGTTATTCTCTATCAGGATGAGCACATTATGGTGGTCAACAAGCCGAGCGGCTTGTTGTCCGTCCCGGGCCGTCTTGAGGAGCATAAAGACAGCATCATGACCCGCGTGCAGCGCGATTATCCCCAGGCGGAGTCCGTACACCGTCTGGATATGGCGACCAGCGGTGTGATCGTAGTGGCCCTGACCAAAGCTGCGGAACGGGAGCTTAAGCGCCAGTTCCGCGAGCGCGAGCCGAAAAAGCAGTACGTGGCGCGCGTGTGGGGACATCCGCAACCGCAGGAAGGTCTGGTGGATTTACCGCTGATTTGCGACTGGCCGAACCGGCCAAAGCAGAAAGTGTGCTATGAAACCGGCAAGGCGGCGCAAACGGAATATGAAGTGCTGGAGTATGCGGCGGATAACACCGCGCGGGTGAAGCTCAAACCGATTACCGGGCGCTCTCACCAGTTGCGTGTGCACATGCTGGCGCTGGGCCACCCGATTCTCGGCGATCGCTTCTACGCCCACGACGAGGCGCTGGCGATGGCGCCGCGGTTGCAGCTGCACGCCGAGACGTTAACCATTACGCATCCAAAGTTTGGCAATAGCATGACGTTTAAGGCGCCAGTGGATTTTTAGACCGCGCCAGTTTTACCTCTCCCCGCAGGGGAGAGGTAACCGTTCGCATGCGCTTCAGGTTTCGGTTTTCTCCCTTGCCCCTTTGGGGACAGGGCCGGGCGCTTACTTAAACCCTTTCTGCTCTTTAATCAGCTCGTACGCCTTCTGAATTTCCTGCGCCTTCTGCTTGGCCATCTCCATCATCTCCGGCGGCAGCCCTTTCGCCACCAGCTTATCCGGGTGATGTTCGCTCATCAGCTTACGATAGGCGCGCTTGATGGTCGTGGCATCGTCGCTCGGCTTCACGCCCAGCACATTGCAGGCATCCTCCAGCGTCGGCCCGCGCTGCGCCTGCTGCCAGCCACCACCCTGACCGCCCTGAGAGTGCTGATGATAGCCGCCGCCAAACTGCGCGCCGCCCTGCATCATACGCAGGAACTGGTCAAACTGGTCACGGGAGATACCCAGCTCTTCGGCAATGATGTACAGCACGTCGCGCTCGTTCGGGTGCAGCGATCCGTCGGCAAACGCCGCCTGAATCTGGATTTCAAGAAACATCCGAATCAGATCGAAACGCCCGAAGCACACGCTACGGAATTGACGCATCTTTTCGCGCAGCGGGTAATTATCCGACTTACCGACGCGAAACGCCTGCTGCGCCGCCGTACGCGACTCACCGTGCAGATTCATGCGGTCCATAAACAGACTCGCAATATGAATATCAGCCTCCGTCACGCGCCCTTTCGATTTGGTCAGGTGCCCCATCACTTCAAACGTGGTCGCAAAAAACAGCGACTGACGCTGCTGTTGGTTAGCAAACCAGTTCACGCGACGGCTGCGCGCCTTATCAAACATGTGGCCCACGAGCAGCCCGAGGACTACGCCCCAGAAGCCGCCGCCCATCATCAGGGCAACCGCCACACCAATCACTTTTCCCCAATACTGCATATACTCCCCAAATCGTCATGCCAGCGGCTAAAATATGCATTATCATACCTGTCATTCAATGCCGTGCATAACACCTCTGGCGAGAACGGGCAGGATAAAACTAGCGTGACAACGATGAGTACGTTAGTCTCTGACCGTTTGCATGCCGCAATGCTATAGATGACGGAACAACAAATACAACGTATGAAAAAACGTATTCCCACTCTCCTCGCGACCATGATCGCCAGCGCCTTGTACAGCCAGCAGGGAATGGCAGCCGATCTCGCCTCTCAATGTATGCTTGGCGTACCGAGCTACGATCGTCCACTGGTGAGCGGTCCGACAAACGAGCAGCCTGTCACCATTACGGCCGACCACGCCGATGGCAACTACCCGGATAATGCCTCATTTAAAGGCAACGTCGATATTAATCAGGGTAATAGCCGCCTGCAGGCTGATGAAGTTCAGCTGCACCAAAAGCAGGCTGAGGGTATGGCTACGCCGGTGCGCACCGTTGATGCGCTCGGCAACGTCCACTATGACGATAATCAGGTGATTCTGAAAGGGCCAAAAGCCTGGTCAAACCTGAATACCAAAGATACTAACGTCTGGAAAGGCGACTACCAGATGGTTGGCCGTCAGGGCCGCGGTACCGCCGACGTCATGAAACAGCGCGGCGAAAACCGCTATACCATTCTGGAAAACGGTACCTTTACCTCCTGCCTGCCGGGTTCTAACACCTGGAGCGTGGTGGGCAGTGAAGTCATCCACGACCGCGAAGAGCAGGTCGCTGAGATCTGGAACGCCCGCTTCAAAATTGGCCCCGTGCCGGTGTTCTATAGCCCGTACCTGCAGTTGCCGGTTGGCGACAAGCGTCGTTCAGGCTTCCTGATCCCCAACGCCAAGTATGGCAGTTCCAACGGCTTCGAGTTCATGCTGCCGTACTACTGGAACATCGCGCCAAACATGGATGCGACGATCACGCCGCACTACATGGATAAGCGTGGTGGCGTGATGTGGGAGAACGAATTCCGCTATCTGACCCAGGCCGGACAAGGCCTTTTCGAGCTGGACTATCTGCCTTCGGACAGCGTCTATTCTAACGACCACCCGAGTGACGATAACAGCCGCCGCTGGCTGTTCTACTGGCGTCATGCCGGGGTGATGGATCAGGTGTGGCGCTTCAATATCGACTACACCAAAGTCAGCGATCCGGACTACTTCAACGACTTTGACTCGAAGTACGGTTCCAGTACCGACGGTTACGCCACGCAGAAGCTGAGCGTAGGCTATGCGGATCAAAACTTCGACGCCACCGTGTCGACCAAACAGTTCCAGGTCTTTGACCGCCGTAACAGCAACTCCTATTCAGCTGAACCACAGCTGGATGTTAACTTCTACCAGAACGACGTAGGGCCGTTTGATACCCACGTCTACGCCCAGGCGGTGAAGTTCGTCAACACCAACGGCAGCCTGCCAGAAGCGACGCGTGTTCACCTTGAGCCAACCATCAACCTGCCGCTGGGCAATCGTTGGGGTAGCCTGAACACCGAAGCCAAGCTGCTGGCAACGCACTATGACCAGACCAATATCGACGACTACAACAGCGACAGCAGCCATAATCCGCTGGCAAGCTCCGTCAGCCGCACCATGCCGCAGCTGAAAGTCGATGGTAAGATGGTGTTCGAGCGCGATATGGTGCTCAGCCCGGGCTACACTCAAACGCTGGAGCCGCGCGTACAGTATCTGTACGTGCCGTACCGCGACCAGAGTAAGATCAACAACTACGACTCCACGCTGCTGCAGTCCGACTACTCCGGCCTGTTCCGCGATCGTACCTACAGTGGTCTCGACCGCATTGCCTCCGCAAACCAGATCACGACCGGCGTCACATCACGTGTTTATGATGACGCCGCCGTTGAACGTTTTAACGTTTCTGTTGGTCAAATCTACTATTTCACCGAGTCTCG
>NZ_CBDKZX010000111.1:0-9273 GCF_965301105.1 Kluyvera sp. | reverse complement strand
TTTCAGAGTCAACCCTCATTTTCAGGTTTTTCTCTTCAACCGAACCGGCTGTTTGTGTGAAGTGATTCACATCCGCCGTGTCGATGGAGGCGCATTATAGGGAGTTTCCTCGGGGCCGCAACCCTTAAATTGCAGAAAAATGACTGACTGCTGCATTCCACAGCAGAACCCGGCTTTATACCCATTTACACACAGAGTTATCCACAAAAATAAGGATCTCTTGCGATCATCACTTCGTTTTACCCCTCGTCTATAACGCTGAAATTATCGAATTAAGGGAAAGAGAAAAATTCGCGAGCGTTGCGCAAACGTTTTCGTTACAATGCCCCCGCAAAACAAGGATGCCCCGTAAGGGGCGTTAGCTGAGTTTTTACGCAAGAATTCACCTAACGCTCTCTGTAATAGTCAAATCCAGGGGATTTACCATGCAACAACGTCGTCCAGTCCGCCGCGCTCTGCTCAGTGTTTCTGACAAGGCCGGTATCATCGAATTCGCCCAGGCACTTTCCGCACGCGGTGTGGAGCTGCTGTCAACGGGTGGCACCGCGCGCCTGTTAGCGGAGAAAGGTCTGCCAGTGACCGAAGTTTCCGATTACACCGGCTTCCCGGAAATGATGGATGGACGCGTAAAGACCCTGCATCCAAAAGTACACGGCGGCATCCTCGGTCGTCGCGGCCAGGACGATGCCATTATGGAACAGCACCACATCGCCCCTATCGATATGGTTGTCGTTAACCTGTATCCGTTCGCCGAGACCGTGGCCCGTGAAGGCTGCTCGCTGGAAGATGCGGTAGAAAACATCGATATCGGCGGCCCGACGATGGTGCGCTCTGCTGCTAAGAACCATAAAGACGTCGCCATCGTTGTTAAGAGCAGCGACTACGACGCCATTATTAAAGAGATGGATGCTAACGAAGGCTCTCTGACCCTCGACACCCGTTTCGATCTCGCGATTAAAGCCTTCGAACACACCGCCGCCTACGACAGCATGATCGCCAACTACTTCGGCAGCATGGTTCCGGCCTACCACGGTGAAAGCAAAGAAGCCGCAGGTCGCTTCCCGCGTACGCTGAACCTGAACTTCATTAAGAAGCAGGATATGCGCTACGGTGAGAACAGCCACCAGCAGGCTGCCTTCTATATAGAAGAGAATGTGAAAGAAGCGTCCGTTGCCACCGCACAACAGGTTCAGGGCAAAGCACTCTCTTATAACAACATCGCTGATACCGACGCGGCGCTGGAGTGTGTAAAAGAGTTCAACGAGCCAGCCTGCGTGATCGTCAAGCACGCCAACCCGTGCGGCGTGGCGGTAAGTACCTCGATTCTCGATGCTTACGACCGCGCATACAAAACTGACCCGACCTCCGCGTTCGGCGGCATCATCGCATTCAACCGCGAGCTGGATGCCGAAACCGCGCAGGCCATCATCTCCCGCCAGTTCGTGGAAGTGATCATCGCCCCATCCGCAAGCGAAGAAGCGCTGAAAATCACCGCAGCCAAACAGAACGTACGTGTTCTGACCTGCGGCCAGTGGGCAAGCCGCGTTCCGGGCCTGGATTTCAAACGCGTTAACGGCGGCCTGCTGGTTCAGGACAGGGATCTGGGTATGGTGAGCGAAGCTGAACTGCGCGTGGTTTCCAAACGCCAGCCGACCGAGCAGGAACTGCGCGATGCGCTGTTCTGCTGGAAAGTGGCGAAGTTCGTGAAATCCAACGCCATTGTGTATGCCAAAGAGAACATGACTATCGGCATTGGCGCAGGCCAGATGAGCCGCGTGTACTCCGCCAAAATCGCTGGCATTAAAGCCGCTGACGAAGGTCTGGAAGTGAAAGGTTCCGCGATGGCCTCCGATGCCTTCTTCCCGTTCCGCGATGGTATTGATGCCGCTGCCGCCGTGGGCGTGAGCTGCGTGATCCAGCCTGGCGGTTCTATCCGTGATGATGAAGTCATTGCCGCTGCCGATGAACACGGTATCGCGATGATCTTTACCGACATGCGCCATTTCCGCCATTAATCCACGGAGCAGACGATGAAAGTATTAGTGATTGGCAACGGCGGGCGCGAGCACGCGCTGGCGTGGAAAGCGGCGCAGTCGCCGCTGGTTAATACCGTTTTTGTCGCACCGGGCAACGCGGGCACCGCGCTGGAACCCGCGCTGCAAAACGTGGCTATCGGCGTCACCGATATTCCGGCGCTGCTGAGCTTTGCCCAGAACGAGAAGATTGATCTGACCATCGTCGGTCCAGAAGCGCCGCTGGTGATTGGCGTGGTCGATGCCTTCCGCGCCGCAGGTCTGAAGATCTTTGGCCCAACCGAAGGGGCCGCACAGTTGGAAGGCTCCAAAGCCTTCACCAAAGATTTCCTCGCCCGTCATCATATCCCGACGGCGGAGTATCAGAACTTTACCGAGGTTGAGCCTGCCCTGGCTTACCTGCGCGAGAAAGGCGCACCGATCGTCATCAAGGCCGATGGTCTGGCTGCGGGTAAAGGCGTTATCGTCGCAATGACGCTGGAAGAAGCCGAAGCCGCCGTGCAGGACATGCTGGCGGGTAACGCCTTTGGCGATGCGGGCCACCGTATCGTGATTGAAGAGTTCCTCGACGGCGAAGAAGCGAGCTTTATCGTGATGGTCGACGGCGAGCACGTGCTGCCGATGGCCACCAGCCAGGACCACAAACGCGTAGGCAACGGCGATACCGGCCCGAACACCGGCGGCATGGGGGCTTACTCTCCGGCGCCGGTGGTGACTGATGAAGTGCATCAGCGCACCATGGAACGCATCATTTGGCCAACCGTGAAAGGCATGGCGGCGGAAGGTAACACCTATACCGGTTTCCTGTACGCAGGTCTGATGATCGACAAACAGGGCAACCCGAAGGTGATCGAGTTCAACTGCCGCTTCGGCGATCCGGAAACCCAGCCGATCATGCTGCGCATGAAGTCGGACCTGGTGGATCTTTGCCTCGCCGCCTGCGAAGGCAAGCTGGATGAGAAAACCTCCGAGTGGGACGAGCGCGCTTCATTAGGCGTGGTGATCGCCGCGGGCGGTTATCCGGGCAACTACAACACCGGCGATGAGATCCACGGCCTGCCGCTGGAATCCTCAACTGACGGCAAAGTCTTCCACGCAGGCACTAAGCTCGCCGACGACGACCGTGTGCTCACCAGCGGCGGCCGCGTACTGTGCGCGACCGCGCTGGGTCACACCGTGGCTGAGGCGCAGAAACGCGCTTACGCCCTGATGACCGACATTCGCTGGGACGGCAGCTTCAGCCGTAACGACATCGGCTGGCGCGCCATTGAGCGTGAGCAAAACTAACGGCTGAGTTTAGCCAGCAGCGTTTTGCGCGTAATGCCCAATTGACGGGCGGCTTCCGTTTTGTTGCCGCCCGTTTTTTCCAGCGCCGCCAGAATCACCTCTTTCTCCACTTCCACCAGCGGTTGAATCACATCATCGGATGATGAGGAAGCATTCAGCAACGTACCGACAATCGCCAGCGGTAGCTCGCGCTCGGATATATACTCTCCCGTGAGCAGTACCACCGCCCGCTCCACCGCATTTTCCAGCTCGCGAATATTGCCCGGCCAGTCGTAATGGATTAGCAGATCCATCGCCTGTGGGGTAAATCCCTGTATCGTTTTGCGGTTACGTTCGCCGTAACGCTGGAGAAAATAGTGCGCGAGCGACGGGATATCTTCACGACGCTGACGCAGCGGCGGCATTTCGATGGTGACCACGTTCAGACGGTAGTAGAGATCCTGACGGAAGCGTCCGGCGCTGACCTCTTCGGCCAAATCTCGATGGGTGGCGGCAATCAGCCGCACATCAACCGACACGGTCTGATTGCTGCCCACACGCTGCACCTCACGTTCCTGAATCGCCCGCAGCAGGCGCACCTGCATCAGCGGCGAAATATCGCCAATTTCATCGAGGAATAAGGTGCCGCCATCCGCTTCGACAAAACGCCCTTCCCGACGTTTATCCGCGCCGGTAAACGCGCCTTTTTCGTGGCCGAACAGCTCAGACTCCAGCAGAGACTCATTGAGCGCCGCACAGTTTAGCGTGACCAGCGGCTTATCGCTGCGCGCGCTGCTGGCGTGAAGCGCGCGGGCAACCAGTTCTTTCCCGGTCCCCGATTCACCGTGGATTAAGACGGTCGCATCCGAAGGCGCTACCAGCGCAATCTCATTAAGCAACGCTTGCATCGCCGGGCTGTCGCCCACCATGCCAAACGTCGCCGCCGGGGTCATCGTGAGACCGCCTTCCGATTGCCGGGTATGCGCCAGCGCATCAGCCAGCGTCTGCTGCAGGCTATCAAAATCAAGCGGCTTCACCAGGTAATCCAGCGCGCCGGATTTTAGCGCCTCCACCGCCGTTCCTACGCTGGAGTAGGCGGTCATGATCAGTACCGGAATCGACGGGTTGCAAGCCTTGATCTCTTTTAGCGTGGCAATCCCATCCATCTCCGCCATGCGGATATCGCAAAGCACCAGGTCAAACACCTGCTGACGTACCTGCTCCAGCGCCTGCAGGCCGTTATAAGCCACCGACACCTCATAGCCCCAGCCCCGCAGTAACGCCTGTAAGATAGTGCAGTGGCTGATGTCGTCATCCACCACCAGAATCGTGACCTTTTCCGCCATCATCCTTGTTCATCCTTCTGTTGCCCATCGATCGGCAGAGTGAGGGTAAAGGTCGCCCCCTTGCCGGGTGAACTCTCAACCTGAATGGTCCCGCCGTGCTGCTCAACAATATTCTGCACCACCGCCAGCCCCAGCCCGGTACCGTCAGCCTTGGTCGTGAAGTACGGGGTGAAGATGGCCTGTTTTTGCTCTTCCGTCATCCCTTTACCGCTGTCGGTTACGCTCAGCTTAATGCTTCCCTCTCCTGCCTCGTTTACCGCGACCGTAATCTCCCCATCACGGCCAATCGCCTGGATAGCGTTAAGGTAGAGATTTAGCAGTACCTGATTCAGGCGATCTGGGTCCGCCTGAATCCGCCGTAGCGCCGGCCTGGCGGTAAAATGCAGCTGAATATCCCGACCTGATGCATCCTGACTCACCAACTGAAGCGAATGGGCAATAACCTCGTTGAGATCCACGGGCTGCCATTTTAAATGCGCCGGACGTACCAGCTCCAGCAGTTCACTCACCACCCTATTCAGTCGATCGGCCTCTTTCGCCATTACCTGCGCCAGCGCGTAAGCCTCACCACCTGGTGGAGTACGTTCGGCAAAATATTTCGCCAGACCTTTAATCGAAGAGAGCGGATTACGGATTTCATGCGCCACGCCGGCGGCCAGATGGCCCAGCGCCACCAGTTTCTCCCGGCGATGCGTCGCTTCCAGCAGTTGTCGGCGCGAACGCTGATAGCGCCGGAACCAGAACTGAGCAAGCAATGTGGCAACCATGACTAACAGAGCGGCAAACAGCATAACCACCATGTTGCGCTGCGCACGAGCCTGCTCGGCGTCCATTTCCCGGCTATCAAACGCGATAAAGATAACCTGCGGCGTATCGACAACGTCACGGCGCATCATCATGCGCATATGGTGACCGCGAGTCGCGTCCAGAGGGCGAAACTGGCGATAGATTTCCAGCGCCGGTTCCGGTGTCCCGGTACGTCGCCAGCGCTCTTTGTCGCTGACCTGAAGCGCACGCATCTCGTCCGGCTGATACAGCGTTTTCCCCACCTGCTGCGGATCGCTATGCGCAATCACCTTCCCCTGCTCATCGGTGACGGCAAACCACAAAACGCCAGGCTGCCAGGCCATCTCCTCCAGCATGGACTGAAGCTGAGCGTGATGCATACGCATACCCATTCCGGCGCGCGTACCAGACTCCAGCGCGCTCACCAGCACGCGCCCCTTTTCGTGAAGCGCTTGCTGCGCGGCGGCGTTTTCACGGCCATAGTCACGAACGATCAGCACAGAGAACAAACACACCAACAGCAGAATCACGCCAGTCAGTAACCAGCTCAGGCAAGTCGCGACCGAATCCTTCTGTAATCGTATAAAGCCCATGGGGTTTCCTTCTTTGCTCTTTGCTCTTTGCTCTTTGCTTTCCTGCAGCAGAAATCATGCCAGCTTTTCTCGCCCACAACCCGGCCAGTCGGCGCAGACATCAAGATAAAGCGAGTAAAAATGACTCGTCGGGATAGCGCGATCGCGTCATTTTTACTCGCTTATCTCACCACATATCGCCCAGCGCCGCGATTTTCGCGGCTCGGGAAGCTGGCACAGAAGATGCAACAGCTAAGGTGACCACACTACAGGAGAATCCACCATGAAACGGAACAACAATTTAGCTTTTGCACTACTGACTTTTGCGGCGTTGACCTTCACTAGCGGCGCCGCGCTGGCTGGCCCGCATCATTGGGGGAATAACAGCGGCAACATCGACGGTTACAGCCAGTTAACTGATGCCCAGCAGGCCACCGCACAGAAGCTGCACAATGACTTCTACAACCAGACCAGCGCGCTGCGCCAACAGCTCACCTCTAAACGCTATGAATACAATGCGCTGCTTACCGCCGATAAGCCAGACAGCACGAAAATTGAGGGCGTAGCGCAGGAGATAGAGACGTTACAGCAGAAGCTGGATCAGCAGCGGGTGAAGTTTGATGTCGCCCTGGCACAGGCCGGCATTCCCCGCCACGGGGGTATGGGAATCGGCTGCCTGGGGGGGAACGGACACATGGGCGGCATGCACCGCTGGTAACGCTTAGAAGTTTTTTTCCGTCGGCTGCCAGGTGCAGTAGTCTTCATTCGCCACCAGCAGCAGCTGGGAGCCTTCCGGGGCTTCCAGCCAGGCGATACTGACTTCAGCAGAAGAACGGCTCTGACGGCTGGCGATATGCCCTAACGCGCGGGCGTCGAAATCCGGTTTCACCGTTTCGCCTTCGCAGGTCGTTACCGACTGATCGGCGTGCCAGCGCCCCTGTCGCAGCACAACTTTCCCCAAACGCAGCGCATCGCTGGTCTGGCGAATCTGTTCGGCGCGATAGCGATAAAGCGCGACCTGGTCGCTGGAGAGCTGCTGTTTTTGCCCATCCATCTCACGCTGCATAAAGCTCAGTTCGCCGTTGCGATCGAAACGGGCGCGGATGTGTTCGGTGGGTTTGCCGTAGATATTCAGTTCGATCAGTTGCAGTTGATCGTTCTGCCAGCGGTATTCGCTGGTTGAAGTGCTACCGCTATGCCACGGACTAAAGGTGGCCAGCAGGTGTGTCTCGCCGCCGCTATCTTTACGCCAGATGCGCACCGCGCCCTGCGTGTCAGCATAGCCGCTGGCGGTAAACGGAGGCAGTTCGCTGTTATGGCTACAGGCGGTAAGCAATAAGATACCCGCCAGCCCCGAAAAGCGACGCCAGATGAACGAAAGGGGCGAAACCGCCCCTTCTTTAAAACTGTTCACTGCCACGCAGTCTTACTTAACAGCGTCTTTCAGTGCTTTACCAGAAACAAATGCCGGCACGTTAGCTGCGGCGATTTTGATTTCTTTACCGGTCTGCGGGTTGCGGCCAGTACGCTCAGCGCGGTGGTTCACTTTGAAGGTACCGAAACCAACCAGTTGTACAGCATCGCCTTCTTTCAGAGACTCAGTAATAGCAGCCAGGGTGGATTCCAGAGCAGCTTTAGCCTGCACTTTAGACAGATCAGCCTTGTCCGCAATTACATCAATCAGTTGAGTCTTGTTCATAAGTTATCCTTACAATGTGTTTATCGCTTGCTAAGCATCGAGTGCGACGAAAATGCCAGAAAAGCACTCTCCTGCATACACGCACCGATAGCCACTTTTTTTCGCCCTCCAAATGTAGACCAGACGGGGGGCAGATGTGAAGCCTTCAGGCGTGACAATTCAGGCGGTAAATCACGTTTTATTGTCTCATTGCTGAAAAATTATACCAATATTGCTTTCTGCGGCCTCGCGGAGGTCTGCGCGTAGCCCTTTAATCAGTTCAATATCGCGTTCTTCACACTCGGCTAAAAGGCGGAAAATCTCCCACTGAATGTCCCATTCTTGCTCTACCGCGGGATTCAAACGCAGCTCTTCGTCGGTCATTTCACGACCAGCCTGGGTCATTTCTAACATCGCAACGGTGGTAATAGAACTCTTACTGACTTCGATCGCGTGTTCGAGGGTTTCGCCGCTCAAACGCGAATGTATTAATTCGCTCAATGCAACGCAGGCATCGATCGCCGGATAAACACCGTACATGTCGTAATCGTCCGCCGCCGGGATCGCCTCTTCCAGCTTTTCCAACTGGCTGTCGAAGTTCACCTTCGCGTCTTTGACCGTCAGCGTTTCCCAGATGAGGTCAAGAATGCGTCGGTACAACTGTGGCTCGCCAAACTCCGCCTCTTTGCAGAACATGGCGTAGTTTGGGTACATGCGTTCACACAGACAGGCCATAAAGGTGACGTGCTGCCAGCTTTCCAGCTTCTCCAGACGCAGATGAATCGGGTTTTGTAACATGATGAGTTCTCAAATACGGAAATTAGCGGCAGTTTACCTGATATGGGGCATTTTTGCTGCAAGCCGCGTAAAAGCCGGCCGCCCGGATGCCACCGCATCCGCCCAGCGCGTCGGTTCTGGTAGCCGGTAGCCCTGAGTGCAGCGCTGTACCCAACCCAAAGCGCTCTCCCGACTGACGCGATGGCCCGTAGAGATAAACAGCGGGTTACAGCGCGCTTTACTGCGCCAGACCCACGCCAGCTGTTCGTCTTTGTCCATCAGCGGCGCCAGCGCGCCCACCTCTGAAGAAGGCAGTTCGTACTTACCGCACAGGCGTTTTTTCGCCACGCCGATGGTCGGCACGTCCACCAGCAGACCAAAATGGCTGGCTACGCCAAGACGGCGCGGGTGGGAAATACCGTGGCCATCGACAAACAGCAGATCCGGCTTGTGCGAAAGCTGCTGCCAGGCGGCCATCAGCGCCGGGGTTTCACGAAACGAGAGGAAACCCGGGATGTAGGGCATGGTGGTGGCGATGCGCGCCACCTGATACTCCACCAGCTCGAGCGTAGGGTATTTCAACAGCACCATCGCCGCGCGCGTTACTTCACCGCCCTGCTCAAAGCCTACGTCAGCCCCGCCGATCAGATCCGGCGGATCGCTAATAAAACGATCGTCACGGATCACCGATGACGCCAATTCCAGCTGCTGCGCGCGCAGCGAGGCGAGATCCATTAGCGGTGGTACTGCGCCGACAGACGGTGTACTGCCTCGACAAAGACACCCGCATGTTCCGGCGGCACGTCCTGATGAAT
>NZ_CBDKZX010000110.1:0-9682 GCF_965301105.1 Kluyvera sp. | reverse complement strand
TTGTAGTCTTTCATCTCTTCATGCAGCTTGTGGCAGTAGCCGCAGGTGATGTCGGTAAAGACGGTAATAACGTGTTTTTCCTGCGGCGCTTTGTAAACGATCATCTCTTTTTCCAGCGCCTTCAGGTGGGTCATCAGCAGCGCGTTGGTCACGTTAACCGGCTGCGCGCCGCTAACATCGTACATCGGCCCCTGGATGATGTGCTTGCCGTCGTCGGTGACGTACAGCACACCGCTGTTGGTCAGCACGGTCTTCATACCGGCGACCGGGGCGGGCTGAATGTCAGTGCTCTGTACGCCAAGTTTAGCGAGCGACTGCTTGATCGCGGTATCGTCTGCGTGCGCCAGGCCGGAGAACGCGGCGGCCAGCAGAGTAAACATCATTAAACCTTTTTTCATAATCAGTCCTTTTAAATCAACATCATGCGCGTGGATGATGCTGTTGGTGAAGTTGTCGCAGCCGCTCGGTCGCAACGTGCGTATAAATTTGGGTCGTCGACAAATCGCTGTGCCCCAGCAGCATTTGCACCACGCGCAGGTCTGCGCCGTGGTTGAGCAGATGGGTGGCAAACGCGTGTCGTAATACGTGCGGCGACAGCTTTTCGCTGTCGATTCCCGCTAGCTGGGCATAATGTTTAATACGGTGCCAGAAGGTCTGTCGGGTCATCTGCTGCGCGCGCTGGCTGGGGAACAGCACATCAATCGCCACACCGTTCAGCAGCCACGGGCGGCCATGTTCCAGCCAGTTTTCCACCCAGTAGACCGCCTCTTCGCCCAGCGGCACCAGGCGTTCTTTATTGCCCTTACCGATCACCCGCACCACGCCCTGACGCAGGCTGATGTCGCTCATTGTCAGGCCGACCAGTTCCGACACGCGCAGTCCGGTCGCGTAGAGTACCTCAAGCATAGCTTTATCGCGCAGCTCCAGCGGTTGATCCACCAGCGGCGCCTGCAACAGGCGTTCAACCTGTGCTTCGCTGAGATCTTTCGGCAGCCGCTGCGGCAGTTTCGGCGAAGCCAGCAGCGCGCTGGGATCGTCCTGACGTATTTTTTCGCGGTACAGATGCTGGAAAAAGCGCCGCATGGCGCTCAGCAGGCGTGCGGAACTGGTCGCCTTATAGCCGCCCTGCTGACGCTCGGCGAGTAAGTTTTGCAGATCGTCGCTCTGAACGCTTTCCAGCGTCAGGTTTCGATGCGCCAGCCATTCGACCACCATGGTCAGATCCCGACGATAGGCGCTGAGGGTATTTTCCGCCAGATTACGCTCCAGCCACAGCGCATCAAGAAACTGTTCAATTCGCGCAAGATCCTTTTCCACTTCGAGCCCTCTGCGTGTTAAATCAGCACCATTATGCCTGAATCAGGCCCCTTTCTGGTACACTAGCCGCATCGTCATCGCAAGAATCGAGAGCAGTACGTCATGAATATCGGCCTTTTTTACGGTTCCAGCACCTGCTACACCGAGATGGCAGCGGAGAAAATTCGCGACATTATCGGCCCGGAACTGATCACATTACATAACCTGAAAGATGATTCCCCGGCCTTAATGGAGCAATACGACGTGCTCATTCTGGGGATTCCAACCTGGGATTTCGGTGAGATTCAGGAAGATTGGGAAGCGGTCTGGGAACAGCTGGATACGTTGAACCTCGAAGGTAAAATCGTCGCGCTGTACGGCATGGGCGACCAGCTCGGCTATGGCGAGTGGTTCCTCGATGCGCTCGGCATGTTGCACGACAAACTGGCGACCAAAGGCGTGAAATTTGTCGGCTACTGGCCGACTGAAGGCTATGAGTTCACCAGCCCGAAACCCGTCATCGCCGATGGACAGCTGTTTGTTGGCCTCGCGCTGGACGAAACCAATCAGTATGACCTCAGCGACGAACGCATTCAGAGCTGGTGCGAACAGATTCTCGGCGAAATGGCCGAACAGTTCTCTTAATGCTTAGTGGGCGCGGGCTGCTGCAGGAGAATCCGCCGCAGATCGCGCCACTCTTCCGGGTTCATGCTATCCGCCGCCAGCCAGAGATGTTGGCGACGACCGCCCGGACGGCGAATCCGCAGCATCATGCCCGAGTTCAGCATCCACGGTGCCCCCAGAATTTCCCACTCCTGATTACGCCAGCGCAACCGGGAATCCATCAGCAGCTTAATTTCCCCCTGGTGCGAGTGAATACGTCGTTGGCTGCGCACGCAGTCAAACACCACCAGCGACAATAAAATCAGCCAGAGCGGAGTGTAGCTCAGCGGCCACGGCATCAGCAGCACAAACGCTGCCACCAGCCCGTGGAGCAGGAGAGAAAGCCACTGTGAGCGCCAAGAGACGCGTAAATCAGATTGCCACAGGACCACGTTCCCGATTCCGTGTCTGAATAAGTTGCACCATGCGCTGAAGGCTAGCATCGGCCGGTTCGCCGTGATTCATCAACCAGTTGAAAAGGTCCGGATCGTCACACTCCAGCAGACGAATAAAGAGGGCCTTGTCTTCATCGCTCAGCGTGTCGTACTCATGTTCAAAGAACGGCATGATGGAGATGTCGAGTTCGCGCATACCGCGGCGGCATGCCCAATGGATACGGGCTTTATTATTGATGTCCATAATTTCCTTCCAGCATTACGTTGCTACTAGTTTAACGTGTTTTTTGCAGTTACTTTACTGGAATATCACGTTGCACGCGTCATATTCCAAAAAAAGCCATACAAAATGAAGGGTATTCATCTGATTACGAGCCGCTTCGCAGAACGCGCGAACGGCACAAAACGGCCATCGAAAGCGCTTGCAATGGCGGGCATCTCTTTTACCATGAACAAATAAGCGCGTTACTCAATTCAGGATATCAATATGGCTTTTACTCCTTTTCCTCCGCGTCAGCCCTCCGCCTCCGCGCGTTTACCGCTGACGTTAATGACGCTTGATGATTGGGCGCTGGCGACCATTTCCGGTGCCGACAGTGAAAAGTACCTGCAGGGCCAGGTGACCGCAGATGTGGCGCAGCTTGATGAGCATCAACATCTTCTGGTCGCTCACTGCGATGCCAAGGGTAAAATGTGGAGCAACCTGCGTCTGTTCCGTCGCCAGGACGGTTTCGCGTGGATTGAGCGTCGCAGCGTGCGTGAAGCGCAGCTGACCCAGTTGAAGAAATACGCCGTATTCTCGAAGGTTACCATCGCCGCTGATGATTCACTGGTGTTGCTGGGCGTTGCCGGATTCCAGGCTCGCGCCGCGCTGGCGAATCTCTTTACCGAGTTGCCGGGGGCCGAGAAACCTTGCCTGCAGGAAGGTGAAACGTCTCTGCTGTGGTTTGCTCATCCGGAAGAACGTTTCCTGCTGGTAACCGACGAAGCAACCGCCGAACGCGTCACCGAGGCATTACGCGGCGAAGCGCAACTTAACAACAGCCAGCAGTGGCTGGCGCTGAACATCGAAGCGGGCCTGCCGGTGATTGATGAAGTCAACAGCGCGCAGTTTATCCCGCAGGCTACCAACCTACAGGCGCTGGGCGGCATCAGCTTTAAGAAAGGCTGCTACACCGGTCAGGAGATGGTGGCACGCGCAAAATTCCGCGGCGCCAACAAGCGCGCGCTGTGGACGCTGGCAGGCAAAGCCAGCCGCGTACCACAAGCTGGTGAAGATTTAGAGCTGCAAATGGGCGACAACTGGCGTCGTACCGGCACCGTATTGGCCGCAGTACAGCTCGATGACGGTCAACTGCTGGTGCAGGTTGTGATGAACAACGATATGGAAGCCGACAGCGTATTCCGCGTGCGCGACGATGCCAACACCTTAAGCATCAAGCCGCTGCCGTATTCGTTAGACGAAGAGTAAGTTGTTTTGTGCAATCCCGGCGTTTACGCCGGGATTGGAGACTGGGCCACAGAATGGTTACGCCACCTGCCCCACGTACAGATAAATCGCCAGAAAATGACAAGCGCTGCCGCCCAGCACAAACGCGTGCCAGATAGCGTGGTTGTAAGGGATCCGCTTACAGACGTAGAAAATAACCCCCAGCGAATACACCACCCCGCCGACCGCCAGCAGCGTCACGCCGCCAATCGCCAGCTTCACCGCCAGTTGATACACCACAATCAGCGATAGCCAGCCCATCGTCAGATAGGTCACCAGCGACAGCACCTTAAAGCGATGCGCGATGGTTAACTTAAACAGGATCCCCAGCAGCGCCAGACTCCAGATAACAATCATCAACCCGCGGGCGAGCGGAGAGTCAAGACCCACCAGCAGAAACGGCGTGTAGGTACCGGCAATCAGCAGGTAGATGGCGCAGTGGTCGAATTTCTTCAGCCAGACTTTGGCCCGCTGCGAAGGAATGGCGTGGTACAGCGTCGAGGCGAGAAACAGCAGGATCATGCTGCCGCCATACAGGCTATAGCTGGTGATAGCAGTCGCGCTGGCGTTAGCGTCAACGGCCTGCACCAGCAACAAAACCAGCCCGACGATGCCGAGCACAAAACCGACACCATGACTAATGCTATTGGCAACTTCCTCTGCCAGAGAGTATCCCTGATGAATGAGTGGTTTCTTATCCATTACGCGCTCCGGGCGAACGACAAATCAAGCAACGGCACTAGCGTAACTGAGAATGGTTCCAGTGAACACATGTAAGCTAAAATAAAAAGATGATTTTTTGTAAAATAAGAACAATCAATAAGTTAACAAACTCATTCAACTAACAGGTGTACGCAATTTCATTTAATGCATTTAAATTCAATAACATAAAAGGTGCTCTCACCAGGGTAGATATCGGTAATCACCTGTTTAAGCTGCGGAAGCGTCATGTTTTCCTGTTCAGCGTGACGTTCGGTGAGGGTATCCAGGGTTACGGTTGAGGTGGCAAGGACTTCAATCGTGCAGAAGTACCCGTCATCTTCATAGCGCCCGACACGTAAAATATCGCCGGTTTTGAAATGGGATTCTGCCGCATCACGCAGCGTAATAGTCTTGCGACCGGCAACAATGTCATCCTGAAAGCGCTGAAAAAAAGTGATGTCGTTAGGCTGCATGGTATTATTCCCTTTAGGTTTTCAAATTAACGAGTATCCACCACCGTGAGCATGTTCTCCCACGCCGCTATCGCCAGCCTCAATAATCTTGAGATGATGGTCTATCACTATGTCATCAAAAATCGCGACACGGTAATGTACATGACCATTCGTGAACTGGCCGACGCGGCGGGCGTCTCCACCACCACGGTGATGCGC
The DNA here is from genome assembly GCF_965301105.1 of Kluyvera sp. Lineage (NCBI taxonomy): Bacteria > Pseudomonadati > Pseudomonadota > Gammaproteobacteria > Enterobacterales > Enterobacteriaceae > Kluyvera > Kluyvera sp. The sequence continues at coordinate 4,466 of NZ_CBDKZX010000110.1, read as the reverse complement.
TTCTGCCGCAAGCTCAACTGCGATGGCTACTCGGAGTTTCGCGTTCGCTTCAAATTATATCTGGAGCAGGAAGAACCGCAGCAGACTAATTTCGGCGCCAGTGAAATTATCAGCTTTTTCAAAAGCGTCAATAATGATGAGTTTGATAAACTGCTCGACCGCGCAGTCGACGTTATTCTCGCCTCTGAGCGTATTATTTTTGTCGGTGCGGGAACTTCGGGGTCATTAGCAAAATATGGTGCCAGGTTCTTTTCTAATATTGGGAAGTTCAGCAACCATATCGACGATCCTTATTTTCCGGTCACCAATGATATGGCCAAAAATGCGCTGGCGATCGTTCTCTCCGTCTCTGGCGAAACCGAAGAGATCCTGCGTTTCGCCAGCCAGTTTAGCCTGCACCACTGCAAAGTCATGTCGATCACCAGCCATGAACACTCGCGTCTGGCGAAGCTGGCGGATTTCAATCTCTCCTGGCACGTCTCACAAACGCGTATTGCAGGTGTTTACGATATTACGACGCAGATTCCGGTTATTTATATTCTGGAATCCTTAGGCCGCAAACTGGCGAAGAAATTAGCATAAAAATACAGGGTGTTTTTTCGATGTAACATATGCCCTGTGGGGTAATTTGTTATATCGTGACATTTAATATTCCTTTGTTAGACTCAGATTTATTAAGCCTAATCGATGAGCCATAGCAAAGATGAAAAAACTGACCTTACCGAAAGATTTTTTATGGGGTGGCGCAGTTGCCGCGCACCAGGTTGAAGGCGGCTGGAATAAAGGCGGCAAAGGCCCCAGCATCTGTGACGTCCTCACCGGCGGCGCGCACGGCGTACCGCGCGAAATTACTCAGGAAGTAGTGCCGGGTAAATACTATCCCAACCACGAAGCCATCGACTTCCACGGCCACTATAAAGAAGACATCAAACTGTTCGCCGAGATGGGCTTCAAATGCTTCCGCACGTCGATTGCGTGGACCCGTATCTTCCCGAACGGCGATGAAAGCCAGCCCAACGAAGAAGGGTTGAAATTCTACGACGATATGTTCGATGAGCTGCTCAAATACAACATTGAGCCGGTGATTACCCTCTCCCACTTTGAAATGCCGCTGTACCTGGTGCAGCAGTACGGCGGCTGGACTAACCGTAAAGTTGTTGATTTCTTTGTGCGTTTCGCGGAAGTGGTGTTTGAACGCTACAAGAGCAAGGTCAAATACTGGATGACCTTCAATGAAATTAACAACCAGCGCAACTGGCGCGCGCCGCTGTTCGGCTACTGCTGCTCCGGCGTGGTCTACACCGAACATGAAAACCCAGAAGAGACCATGTACCAGGTGCTGCACCATCAGTTCGTGGCCAGCGCCCTCGCCGTGAAAGCCGCGCGTCGCATCAACCCGGAGATGAAAGTCGGCTGCATGCTGGCGATGGTGGCGCTCTATCCATTCTCCTGCAAGCCGGAAGATGTGATGTTCGCCCAGGAATCGATGCGTGAACGTTATGTGTTTACCGACGTGCAGCTGCGCGGCTACTACCCGAGCTACGTGCTCAACGAATGGGAACGCCGTGGCTTCAACATCAAGATGGAAGCCGGCGATGAGGCCATTCTGCGTGAAGGCACCTGCGACTACCTCGGCTTTAGCTACTACATGACCAACGCCGTGAAGGCAGAAGGCGGCAGCGGCGATGCCATTTCCGGCTTTGAAGGCAGCGTGCCGAACCCGCACGTAAAAGCCTCCGACTGGGGCTGGCAGATTGACCCGGTCGGCTTGCGCTATTCACTGTGCGAGCTATACGAGCGCTACCAGAAGCCGCTGTTTATCGTGGAAAACGGCTTCGGCGCTTACGATAAAGTGGAAGAAGACGGCAGCATCAATGATGACTACCGTATTGATTATCTGCGCGCGCACGTTGAAGAGATGATGAAAGCGGTAACCTATGACGGCGTCGACCTGATGGGCTACACGCCATGGGGCTGCATCGACTGCGTGTCGTTCACCACCGGGCAGTACAGCAAGCGCTATGGCTTCATCTATGTGAACAAGCACGACGATGGTACGGGCGATATGTCGCGTTCACGTAAGAAGAGTTTTGAGTGGTATAAAGCGGTGATTGCCAGCAACGGCGAGAATCTGTAAGCGGTTTTCCCCTCACCCTAACCCTCTCCCCAAGGGGAGAGGGGACCGTTCGTGCAAATGCTGACGTCTGCTTTTCTCCCTCATCCCTTTGGGGAGATGGCCGGGGTGAGGGGGGCAAACCGCACTACTTCCCGCCGGCCAGCTCAATAAAACTTCCTGTCACGTAAGACGCCTTATCGCTCAGCAGCCAGACAATCGCCTGCGCCACCTCTTCCGGCTGCCCGCCGCGCTGCATCGGCAGAACGGATTTTACCCGGTCAACGCGCCCCGGCTCTCCGCCGTCGGCATGCATTTCGGTATAGATAAAGCCCGGCCTGACGCCGTTCACGCGGATCCCCTGCGCCGCCACTTCAATCGACAGCCCGGTGGTTAGCGTATCAATCGCTCCTTTCGACGCGGCATAGTCGACGTACTCGCCCGGCGATCCAAGTCGCGCGGCAGCCGAAGAGACGTTGACAATCGCTCCGCCCTTCCCGCCGTGCGGTATCGCCATGCGCTTTACCGCTTCCCGACAGCACAGGAAATAGCCGGTCACGTTGGTAGTTAACACTCGATTAATCCGCTCTGCGGTTAACGCCTCTACGCGGCTTTGGGTGAACAACACTCCGGCATTATTTACCAACGCCATCAACGGTTCCGGTTGCTTGTCGAGCAGGGCAAACATCGCTTCCACCTGTGCTTCATCGCCAATATCCGCCTGCACCGCAAAGGCGTTACCGCCTGCCGCTGTAATGGCATTGACGACCTCTCCCGCCGCCTGCGCGTTCTGGTGGTAATTCACCGCCACCGTATACCCTTCCTGTGCCAGCTGTAGCGCGGTAGCCCGGCCAATTCCCCGGCTGGCGCCGGTCACTAATGCAAGAGCCATGCATTTCTCCCAAAAAATAAAGGCGCCGTAGCGCCTTTAAAAGATAGTGCAATCAGTTGATTACTGGTATTCGCTCATCGGTACGCAGGAGCAGAACAGGTTACGGTCGCCGTACACGTCATCAAGACGTTTTACGGTCGGCCAGTATTTGTTCGCCATGCCCGCCGGGAAGACGGCCAGCTCGCGGCTATAGCCGTGATTCCACTCGGCCACCAGCTCATTCTGGGTGTGCGGAGAGTTCACCAGCGGGTTATCTTCCAGCGTCCACTCGCCCGCTTTCACACGATCGATTTCACTGCGAATCGCCAGCATCGCGTCGATAAAGCGGTCCAGTTCAGCTTTGCCTTCAGATTCCGTCGGCTCAACCATCAGGGTACCCGCCACCGGGAAGGACATGGTCGGTGCGTGGAAACCGTAGTCGATCAGGCGCTTAGCAATATCCAGCTCACTGATGCCGGTCTCTTCTTTCAGCGGACGAATATCCAGAATACATTCATGCGCCACGTGCCCCTGGCTGCCGGTATACAGCACCGGATAAGCGTCTTTCAGGCGGGTCGCAATGTAGTTGGCGTTGAGGATCGCTACCTGGCTTGCCTGCTTCAGACCTTCCGCGCCCATCATGCGGATATACATCCAGCTGATTGGCAGAATCGACGCGCTGCCAAACGGCGCCGCGGACACCGCGCCCTGACGGGTCAGCATGCCTTCAATATGCACCACGCTGTGGCCCGGCACGAACGGTGCCAGATGCGATTTCACGCCGATAGGCCCCATGCCCGGGCCGCCGCCGCCGTGCGGAATGCAGAAGGTTTTGTGCAGGTTGAGGTGCGAAACGTCCGCGCCGATAAAGCCCGGGGAGGTAATGCCGACCTGGGCGTTCATATTCGCGCCATCGAGGTAAACCTGGCCGCCGAACTGGTGCACGATTTCGCACACTTCACGGATGGTCTCTTCGTACACGCCGTGGGTGGACGGATAGGTCACCATGATGCAGGAAAGATTGTCTGCGTGCTGCTCCGCTTTCGCGCGCAGATCCGCCAGATCGATGTTGCCGTTCTTATCGCAGGCTACCACTACCACCTGCATACCCGCCATCTGTGCAGAAGCCGGGTTAGTACCGTGGGCAGAACTTGGGATCAGGCAGATATCACGATGACCGTCGTTGCGGCTTTCATGATAGTGACGAATCGCCAGAAGACCGGCGTATTCGCCCTGTGCGCCCGAGTTCGGCTGCATGCACAGCGCGTCGTAGCCGGTCAGTTTCACCAGCCACTCGGAAAGCTGACCGATCATCTGATGATAGCCCTCGGCCTGCTCAACCGGGCAGAACGGGTGCAGTTCGGCAAATTCCGGCCAGGTGATGGGGATCATCTCAGCTGCGGCGTTCAGCTTCATGGTGCAGGAACCCAGCGGGATCATCGCCTGGTTCAGCGCCAGATCTTTACGCTCCAGCGAGTGCAT
>NZ_CBDKZX010000109.1:0-9795 GCF_965301105.1 Kluyvera sp. | reverse complement strand
GATCGATAAAGAAATTAGGCATGTCTTAACGGCTCCTGTTTAAGTTAAGACTTGGATTGTTCTGACTGAGCAGCGCCCGCTGCGGCTTGCTGTTTATCGTCAGAAGTGACTTCCTGGGCTTTTACCTGCACGCCAGGTTTCACTTTTTGCAGACCGCTGATGATGACGCGATCGCCATCTTTCAGACCTTCGGTCACCAGCCATTTATCGCCAATGGCCTGGGTCGCAACAATCTGGCGGGTTTCAACTTTATCGCCTTCACCGATAACCAGCGCACTCGCGTCGCCACGTGGCGTACGGGTGACACCCTGCTGAGGCACCAGCAGCGCAGTCGGGTTGGTACCTTCTTCCAGACGCGCACGCACGAACATGCCCGGCAGAAGCGTATGATCTGGGTTCGGGAAGATCGCGCGCAGCGTGATAGAACCGGTCGTCTGGTCAACGGTCACGTCAGAGAACTCTAAGGTGCCGCTCTGCGGATATTTGATGCCGTCGTTGGTCACCAGATCCACTTTCGCTTTGCCGTTTTCTTGTTTCAGTTTGCCATCCGCCAGCTCCTGCTTCAGGCGCAGGAAGTCGTTGCTGGACTGCGTAACGTCAACATAGATAGGGTCCAACTGCTGAACGGTGGCCAGCGCGGTGGTTTGCCCGTTCTGTACCAGCGCGCCTTCGGTGACCGAAGACTTACCAATGCGTCCGCTGATAGGCGAGGTGACTTTGGTGTAAGCCAGGTTGATACGCGCGGTTTCTACGGCGGCTTTTGCGGCGACAACGGCGGCGTTAGCCTGTTGGGCATCGGCCAGGGCGGTATCGTAATCCTGTTTACTGATGTACTGAGTACCCAGCAGTTTAGAGTAACGGCTGACGGTCAGTTTGGCGATGTTCGCTGCCGCTTCGGCTTTCGCTAAATCACCTTTCGCACTTTCATAAGACGCCTGGTAAGTTGCCGGATCAATCTGATACAGCGATTCGCCCGCTGTGATTTCGCCACCTTCGATAAAGTTGCGCTTCAGAATAATACCGCTGACCTGCGGACGAACTTCCGCGATACGGAAGGCGCTGGTACGTCCCGGTAATTCTGTCGTGATTACAAGAGGTTCAGATTTGAGCGTCACAACGCCAACTTCTGGCATATGTTGTGCTCCTTGCTGAGCTGGTTTGTCGTCACATCCTGTTAGCGCTAAGCTGCCTGAGAGCATCAGAACGACCGCCAGAGGCGTTAACCCTCTGTTTTTGTTCATATGTAAACCTCGAGTGTCCGATTTCAAATTGATCAATGGCTTAAAGCCAATAAACCCATTGCTGCGTTTATATTATCGTCGTGCTATGGTACATACATTCACAAATGTATGTAAATCTAACCTCTGTAAATTCACCGACCTATGGCACGAAAAACCAAAGAACAAGCGCAAGCTACGCGTCAGCACATACTGGATGTTGCCCTACGGTTGTTCTCACAGCAGGGGGTATCATCTACTTCACTCGCCGAGATTGCAAAAGCGGCTGGGGTGACGCGTGGGGCAATCTACTGGCACTTTAAGGATAAGTCGGATCTGTTTAATGAAATCTGGGCGTTATCAGAATCCAGCATCAGCGATCTTGAGATTGAGTATCGGGCAAAATTCCCGGGGGATCCACTCTCAGTATTGAGGGAAATCCTGGTTTACATTCTCGAAGCTACCGTGCTCGAAGAGCGCCGACGTCTGATGATGGAAATCATTTTTCACAAATGTGAGTTTGTCGGTGAAATGGCCGTAGTGCAACAGGCACAGCGTAATTTATGTTTAGAAAGTTACGATCGCATTGAACAGACGTTAAATGACTGTGTGGCAGCCAACGTCTTACCGGCTAATTTGCTCAGTCGCCGCGCGGCTATTCTCACCCGCAGCTATATTTCCGGGCTGATGGAAAACTGGCTGTTTGCTCCAAGCTCGTTCGACCTACGGGCAGAGGCGCAGGCTTATGTCGCCATCCTGCTCGAGATGTACCAATTTTGCCCGACGCTGCGCGGCGAGACGCCGGCCTGAACCTTCCTTAATTACCAGGAATAATCCTGGATTCTGCGACTTTTCGCCTGTAGCCAGAAGTGCTATTCTGCGCAGGCATTTATCCCCGGTTTTTCACCGGCTTTAGCAACCACTCATGTTAAAATTATGCTGCATAATATCCGCCCTCGGGCCACGATTTCCGCATTTTTCATTATTATTGTCTGCTTTCTTTTCTCGTTAGCCACGGCGCAGGCGCGCGCGCTCAACGGTAGCGATATTCCTGACCGCGCCGATGTCCAGGATCAGCTATCGGCGTTGAATAACAAGAAAGACCTGACGCCGCAGGAAAAACTGGTTCAGCAGGACCTCACGGAGACTCTGCAGCTGCTGGATAAAATCGACAACGTGAAGGCGGAAACCGCGGCGCTGCAAAAACAGGTGGATCAAGCTCCGCTCAAGCTGCGCCAGGCCACCGATAATCTCAATGCGCTGAGCGACGTTGATAGTGATGAAGAAACGCGAAAAACGTTGAGCACGCTGTCCTTGCGCCAGCTGGAAGCTCGCGTCTCGCAGGCCGTTGACGATTTGCAAAATGCGCAAAACGACCTTGCCACTTACAACAGCCAGCTGGTTTCGCTGCAAACCCAGCCAGAGCGCGTACAGAACGCCATGAACTCAGCCTCGCAGCAACTGCTGCAGGTGCGAAACAGCCTGAACGCGAACACCGTCGGGGACGGGCTGCGGCCGACCCAGCAGACGATGCTACAGGTGCAGAAAACGCTGCTCGACGCCGAAATTGAGCTACAGCGTAAAAGCCTCGCCAGCAATACCTCTTTGCAGGATACCCTGCAAAAACAACGTGACTACGTGACCGCTTACAGTACGCGTCTGGAGCACCAGCTTCAACTGCTGCAGGAAGCGGTGAACAGCAAGCGCCTGACGCTGACGGAAAAAACCGCCGCTGAAAACGCCTCGCCGGAAGAGACCGCCCGCATTCAGGGCAATCCGCTGGTGAAGCAGGAGCTGGAAGTTAACCATCAGTTAAGCCAGAAGTTGATTACCGCCACCGAAAGCGGCAACCAACTGGTGCAACAGAACATCAAGGTGAAAACCTGGCTCGACCGCGCGCTGCAATCTGAACGTAACGTAAAAGAGCAGATTGCCGTCCTGAAGGGAAGCCTGCTGCTGTCGCGTATTCTTTATCAACAGCAGCAGACGCTGCCGTCGGCGGATGAACTGGAGGATATGACCACCCGCATCGCCGACCTGCGACTCGAACAGTTTGAGATTAACCAGCAGCGTGATGCCCTGTTCCAGAGCGATGAATTCGTCGCCAAACTGGAGGAAGGGCATAGCAGCGAAGTGGATAGCGAAGTGCACGACGCGCTGCTGCAAATTGTCGATGCGCGCCGCGAAATGCTGGATCTGATCAACAAACAGCTGGGCACCCAGCTGATGATGGCTATCAACCTGCAAATCAATCAGCAGCAGTTGATGAGCGTGTCAAAAAGCCTGAAATCCATTCTTACCCAGCAAATTTTCTGGGTTAACAGCAATAAACCGATGGACTGGGACTGGATTAAGTCCTTCCCGGAAGCGCTGAAAGACCAGTTTAAGTCGATGAAAATCACCGTAAACTGGGAGAAAGCGTGGCCCGCCGTGTTTGTCGCCTTCCTTGCCGGGCTTCCGCTGCTGCTGATTGCCGGGCTGATTCGCTGGCGGCTACAGTGGTTGCGCAGCTATCAGGACAAGCTCGGCGATCAGGTGGGTAATCTTCGTAACGACAGCCAACTGCATACGCCGAAGGCTATCCTCATCGATCTCATTCGCGCGCTGCCGGTGGTGCTGATCATTCTGGCGATTGGCCTGATTTTGCTCACCATGCAACTCAACATCAGCGCGCTGCTGTGGGCATTCAGTAAAAAGCTGGCGATTTTCTGGCTGGTGTTTGGTCTGTGCTGGAAGGTGCTGGAGAAAAACGGCGTTGCCGTACGCCACTTCAATATGCCGGAACAGCTAACCAGCCACTGGCGTCGGCAGATTGTGCGCATCAGCCTGGCGCTGCTGCCGCTGCACTTCTGGTCGGTGGTGTCCGAGCTTTCGCCGCTGAACCTGATGGACGACGTGCTGGGGCAGTTCGTGATTTTCCTTAACCTGCTGGTGATTGCGACGCTGATGTGGCCAATGTGCCGCGAAAGCTGGCGCGATAAAGAATCACACAGCCTGCGCCTGATCACCATGACCGTGCTGGCGTTGGTGCCGGTCGGCCTGATGGTGCTGACCGCTACCGGTTATTTCTACACCACGCTGCGCCTCTCTGGCCGCTGGATTGAAACCGTTTATCTGGTGATCTTCTGGAACCTGCTCTACCAGACCGTGCTTCGCGGCCTGAGCGTCGCGGCGCGACGCATCGCATACCGTCGTGCGGTCGCGCGTCGGCAGAATATGGTGAAAGAGGGGGCCGAAGGCGCCGAACCGCAGGAAGAACCGGCGATCGCGCTGGAGCAGATCAACCAGCAGACGCTGCGTATTACCATGCTGGTGATGATTGCGCTGTTTGGCGTGATGTTCTGGGCTATCTGGTCAGACTTAATTACCGTCTTTAGCTATCTGGACAGCATCACCCTGTGGCATTACAACGGCACCGAAGCCGGGGCGAGCGTGGTGAAAAGCGTCACCATGGGCAGCCTGCTGTTCGCCATTATCGCCTCGATGGTGGCGTGGGCGCTGATCCGTAACTTACCAGGTCTTCTGGAAGTGCTGGTGCTTTCGCGGCTGAACATGCGTCAGGGGGCCTCCTACGCCATCACCACGATTCTGAACTACGTGATTATCGCCGTCGGGGCGATGACCGTGTTCGGCTCGCTGGGCGTGTCGTGGGATAAACTGCAGTGGCTGGCCGCCGCGCTGTCGGTAGGTCTTGGTTTTGGTTTGCAGGAGATTTTCGGTAACTTCGTCTCCGGCCTGATTATTCTGTTTGAACGTCCGGTTCGCATTGGCGATACGGTGACGATCGGCACCTTCTCCGGGACGGTTAGCAAGATCCGCATCCGCGCGACGACCATTACTGATTTCGATCGCAAAGAGGTGATCATCCCGAACAAAGCGTTTGTCACCGAACGTCTGATCAACTGGTCGCTCAGCGATACCATCACCCGCGTGGTGATCCGCCTTGGCGTGGCTTATGGATCGGATCTGACCAAAGTGAAAGAGGTGCTGCTGAAAGCGGCGATGGAGCATCCGAAGGTGATGCACGATCCGGAGCCGTCGGTCTTCTTTACCGCTTTTGGTGCCAGCACGCTGGATCACGAACTGCGTCTGTACGTGCGTGAACTGCGCGACCGTAGCTACACCGTCGATGAGCTGAACCGCACCATCGACCGCCTGTGCCGCGAAAACGACATCAATATCGCCTTCAACCAGCTGGAAGTGCATCTGCACAATGAGAAGGGCGATGAAGTGACGGAAGTGAAGCGCGATAGTAAAAATGACGGCAAGGATATGATTGCCGATTGAGAGCAGAAGGGGCGACACGGGTCGCCCTTTTTTATTCTGTGGTGGTAGCCAGGTCTTCGGCGCTTAAACCGGTTAGCTGGGTAATCAGCGTGATGGATAGTCCTGCGTTTAACATATTGTGGGCAATTTTAAACGCTTCCTCCCGACGGCCCATGGCTTCGCCTTGCTTACGTCCTTTTTCGGCAAGCCATTCCGCAATTGTCATCAACTGTTCCTCGTGCTGTGGCGAATATTCTCCCAGTGTCGACATGAGCTTCTCCTTTTGCTGTGAGCGGCCTGACTGCAGCATATAACTAATCAGCGCCTTTAACTGTGGTGCGGTTAACCAATTTTCAACCAGTAGCGCGCCCAGTTGCTCCTGTAAGGTAGCCAGATCGCGCTGGCGAATATGTTTTAACAGTAATTCCAGCATCGCCATCCTGCGGTGGGTCATAATTTCGCTATCTGGTACGACGGTTATATCAATCAGCGGGAAATCCTGCGTGTACAAACGGGTTGCTATCTCGGGATCGGCAAATAGCGCAAGCCAGTTCAGATGAAACGGCCATGGGCTGGTGCTGCCGTGATAAAAGAGCATGGGGATAACCAGCGGTAGGGTATCGTGACCCGCGTCGAGATGCTGCTGCATGGCGGCGATGGCATAGCGCATCAGGCGAAAGGGCATCAGCTTATCCGTTGTGCTCTGGTGTTCGATCAGCACATAGATATAGCCGGGGCCGTCACAGGTCTGCAGCGAGTAGAGAATATCAGAATGACTGGCACGCAGGCTCTCTTCCACGAAGCTGCTGGAGGTCAACCGTAGCGTCGCCAGATTACAGCGCGATAAAAGCGCCTGGGGAAGATGCACCTGTAAAAAATCGAGCGCTATCGCTTTGTGGCGTAAGAGCTGTTTAAAAATTGCGTCATGCGGTGTTGTTGAAAAGATATCCATGATGTTCCGTCATCGCATTGCCCGTCGATGGCGAGAAATCTGCCACAGACGATGACGTAACCGCAGCTGCCCGATCGCCGTTTTACGAGGCGTCTTCCGCGTTTTTTAACTTGTTGAGGTAATCTTTGCGCACCATCTCCAGCGCGCTTAGCACAATTTCCGGGGCGATTTGGTTGCTCTCCAGCAGTTCTATTAAATCGACCGCCAGCTTGACGTCATCGGGCGCGTTTTCCAGCGACATACTTTCTCCTTTAGCGCGTGATGCGCGCCAGCACTCGTTCTATTTCTTCCAGCGCCTGACGGCAGCGGGCAAGGCGACCGTCAAAGGCGGTAATTTCGCGGGCCAGACGCTGTTGATCGTCGAGCGTGGTCGCCTGCTGATACTGCTGCTGGCGCTGCTGCTTCATCTCCAGCAGACGACGCTCAAACTCCTGTGTTTCCAGCCGCTTACGCTGCCAGCGACGTAACCCCGGCGAGGCGCTGTCCCACACGCGCAGCGACCAGGCTTCGCTTTCCCGATTGATGGCTTCAATTTGCGCCGCAAGGCGTTCAGCAAGCCAGGCAACCTGTGGCAGTTGTTGCTGCTCGACGGCGTGCTTTAACTCCTGAAAATGGGCGTTCGCCTCATCAAGATAGGCCTGCATTTGGGTGCTGCGCGTCTGGAACAACTGACGGTCAAAGCGGGCGCTCAGCGTGGCGTGCGCGGAAAGCGGCGCGATACGCGCCTGCAGACGCGCAAGCTGTTGTTCCAGCGTTTGTAAAAGCAGGGCCGTTTTCACCGGATTCTCCGTTTTCTTGTTATCGGCTATGCTACAGTAGCATGCTCATTTGATAACGATTCGCATTATGCAGCGTACTATTCTAATCATTATTGGCTGGCTGGCGGTAGCCCTCGGCACAATCGGCGTTGTGCTGCCGCTGTTGCCCACCACGCCGTTTATTCTGCTGGCCGCCTGGTGCTTTGCCCGCTCGTCGCCGCGTTTTCATAACTGGCTGCTGTATCGCTCCTGGTTTGGCGGCTATCTGCGCCACTGGCAGCGTTACAAAGCTATGCCGCCGGGCGCGAAGCCGCGCGCCATCGCGGTGATTTTGTTGACCTTTGCTGTTTCGCTGTGGCTGGTCAATTTGCTGTGGGTTCGTCTACTGCTGCTGGTCATCCTCTGCGGATTGTTGATTTTTTTATGGCGAATTCCCGTCGTTGATGCAGAGCAACAAAAGCCGTGAACCGCATTAATGGTGTTGCAATTCTGCGAGCTTGCCAGTAAATTCTGGCGTTTTCGAGCACAGGCGCGCCTGGTTAAAAGTTAATCAAATGTAACTTTTAGCCCATTTTGCTCGCCTTGAGTAACACTGTTTCAATCAGGCACAAACCTATGACCGCAACTGCACAGCAGCTTGAATATCTGAAGAACAGCATCCAGAGCATCCAGGATTATCCGAAACCTGGCATTCTTTTCCGCGATGTCACCAGCTTACTGGAAGACCCGAAAGCCTACGCGCTCAGCATTGAACTGCTGGTCGAGAAGTACAAAGACGCCGGTATCACCAAAGTCGTGGGTACCGAAGCGCGTGGTTTCCTGTTTGGCGCGCCGGTCGCGCTGGCAATGGGCGTAGGTTTTGTCCCGGTGCGTAAACCACGCAAGCTGCCGCGTGAAACCATCGCCGAAAGCTACGAGCTGGAGTACGGCACCGATCAGCTGGAAATCCACGTTGACGCGATCAAGCCGGGCGACAAAGTGCTGGTGGTCGACGATCTGCTGGCAACCGGCGGGACCATTGAAGCGACGGTGAAACTGATCCGTCGTCTGGGTGGCGAAGTGCACGATGCGGCCTTCATCATCAACCTGTTCGATCTGGGCGGCGAACAGCGCCTGGAAAAACAGGGCATCACCAGCTACAGCCTGGTGAATTTCCCGGGGCACTAAGCATTTCCCGATACATAGCCTCGCCGATCCGGCGGGGCTGTGGTAGCATTATCCCTTCGTGAATCCACCTTCCAGCGTTTCAGAGCCTGCCAATGAGTTATCAGGTCTTAGCCCGAAAATGGCGCCCACAAACCTTTGCTGACGTCGTCGGCCAGGAACATGTGCTGACCGCACTGGCGAACGGCTTATCGTTAGGGCGCATTCATCACGCATATCTCTTTTCCGGCACCCGTGGCGTCGGGAAAACCTCTATCGCCCGCTTACTGGCGAAGGGGCTGAACTGCGAAACCGGCATTACCGCCACGCCTTGCGGCGTGTGTGATAACTGCCGTGAAATTGAGCAGGGGCGTTTCGTCGATTTAATTGAGATTGACGCCGCCTCGCGAACCAAAGTCGAAGATACCCGCGACCTGCTGGATAACGTCCAGTACGCGCCTGCGCGCGGGCGCTTTAAGGTCTATCTGATCGACGAAGTGCACATGCTCTCCCGCCACAGCTTCAACGCCCTGTTGAAGACGCTGGAGGAGCCGCCTGCGCACGTCAAATTCCTGCTGGCGACCACCGATCCGCAAAAATTGCCGGTGACCATTCTCTCGCGCTGTCTTCAGTTCCACCTCAAGGCGCTCGACGTTGAGCAGATTCGCCATCAGCTTGAGCATATCCTCGACGAAGAGCATATCGTCCACGAGCCTCGCGCCCTGCAGCTGCTGGCGCGTGCGGCGGACGGCAGCCTGCGCGATGCGTTAAGCCTCACCGATCAGGCGATTGCCAGCGGCGAAGGCCAGCTGACAACCGTCTCCGTCAGCGAAATGCTTGGCACGCTGGATGACGACCAGGCGCTGTCGCTGATTGAAGCGCTGGTGGCCGCGAATGGCGAGCGGACGATGGAACTGGTTAACGATGCCGCGCTGCGCGGCGTCGACTGGGAGGCGCTGCTGGTTGAAATGCAGAGTCTGCTGCACCGGATTGCCATGGTTCAGCTGTCGCCTGCGGCGCTGGGCAGCGATATGGCGGCGATTGAACAACGGATGCGCAACCTTGCGCGTACCGTGCCGCCCACCGACGTACAGCTGTACTATCAAACGTTGCTGATTGGCCGCAAAGAGCTGCCGTTCGCGCCGGATCGCCGCATGGGCATTGAAATGACGCTGCTGCGCGCATTGGCATTTCATCCGAATGCGCCGCTGCCGGAGCCGGAAAGGCCGCAGCAGACGTTTGCGCCTGCCTATGCCCCGGTGACGCAACAGCCTGCGCCCATGCCTTCTGCCGCGCCGATGACGCCGCCGCCAGCGGCCGCGCCGCTGCCAGAGTCCACCAATCAGGTGCTGGCCGCGCGACGTCAGTTGCAGCAAAGCAGTCAGGGAGCAACCACCCCAAAAAAGAGTGAACCGGCAGCCGCTTCCCGCGCGCGGCCGGTGAATAACGCTGCGCTGGA
>NZ_CBDKZX010000108.1:0-9890 GCF_965301105.1 Kluyvera sp. | reverse complement strand
CGATATACATGGTCGGCTTCAGCGTCAGGAAGCTCAGGTATTTGATGGCCGCTTTATCTTCGTCAGTCAGATTTTTCAGCGCGCGCAGCATGCCGGCGTTTTCCAACTGTGGCAGACATTTTTCCAGGGCAGCCAGTTCTGCTTTGGCGTCTTTGTCGCCGCCTTTGGCTTTCTTCTGCACGCGGTGAATCGCGCGTTCACAGGTGTCGAGGTCGGACAGCGCCAGCTCGGTGTTGATGACGTCGATATCGTCAGCCGGATCCACTTTGTTATTCACGTGGATAATGTTGTCGTTTTCGAAGCAGCGAACAACGTGGCCAATCGCTTCGGTTTCGCGGATGTTGGTCAGGAACTGGTTACCCAGGCCTTCACCTTTAGATGCGCCTTTTACCAGGCCCGCGATGTCGACGAATTCCATGGTGGTCGGCAGGATGCGCTGCGGTTTAACGATTTCCGCCAGCTGGTCCAGACGTGGATCGGGCATCGGCACAACGCCTGTGTTCGGCTCGATAGTACAGAACGGGAAGTTCGCCGCTTCAATACCCGCTTTGGTGAGCGCGTTGAACAGGGTGGATTTGCCTACGTTTGGCAAACCAACGATACCGCATTTGAATCCCATGTTTAAATCACCTTAATCTTTTGATATTCAACCTGTTATAGAGAACAGATTGTAGAAAAGTTAATAACTCAGACCATTATACACGTCATGCGGGAAAAATACCGCAGTCGTCGGTCTATTGCGCCTTAAAAGCGTGTAATCGGTTAGTTGCTTTGGTCAGCCCGTCTTTCAGCCAGATCTCGGTGCAGCGCGCCGCTTCGTCTACCGCATCGTCGATCAACTTCTGTTCAGCAGCCTGCGGTTTACCCAGCACAAAACCCACAACTTTGTTTTTATCGCCCGGATGGCCGATTCCAATACGTAAGCGATGAAAATTAGGGTTATTGCCCAGTTTGCTGATGATGTCCTTCAGGCCGTTATGGCCGCCGTGGCCGCCGCCGAGTTTAAACTTCGCCACGCCCGGAGGAAGATCCAACTCGTCATGAGCCACCAGAATTTCATCCGGATTAATACGATAGAAGGTTGCCAGCGCCGCCACAGCTTTACCGCTGAGGTTCATAAAGGTGGTTGGCACCAGCAGGCGTACATCTTCCCCGGCCAGATTAATGCGGGAGGTGTAGCCAAAAAACTTACTTTCTTCACGCAGCGGGGCGCGAAAGCGCTCTGCCAGTAAATCGACGTACCATGCGCCCGCGTTATGACGCGTTCCCGCGTACTCTGCGCCGGGATTCGCCAGGCCGACAATCAGTTTAATCGTCACGTTTTTGTTCCTGAGTGGGCAATCTTTCCGGCGGCTAGTTTACGTTGTGACGACGCGCTTGACAAAAATTAGCGCTGAAAGGGCTGAAAACTGAATAGTTGATGTACGGAATAATATTGTTTGAAAAGTATTTCAGTCACTTAAATGTAAAGTTATGTTGATGATATGTTCACGTTTGTGATCGGCCACGCACTTATCCACAGCGCTGTTGTCTATACTTTACACACAAGGAATAGGGATATATCCCTAAACCCAAAGCAATCTACGGAGGTGACACTATGAAACGCAAAAACGCTTCGTTACTCGGTAATGTGCTCATGGGGTTAGGTTTGGTCGTTATGATCGGCGGTGTAGGTTACTCCATTTTAAACCAATTGCCGCAGCTTAACCTGCCTCAGTTTTTTGCGCATGGGGCGATTTTAAGCATCTTCGTTGGCGCTATTCTTTGGCTGACCGGTGCACGTATCGGCGGGCATGAGCAGGTGAGTGATAAGTACTGGTGGGTTCGTCACTATGATAAACGTTGCCGCCGCGGTGGGGGTACCTCGCACCGTCATAGCTAAATAAAGGGTTCCTGAGAGGGGCCAGTAAACAGATAATAAAGTCCCGGTCGCAAGGCCGGGACTTTTTGCTTTTATCGCCTTATGACTCGAAAAGCTGGAGATGCAGGGCCTTGATGGCGCTATCGGCCTCGTCGGCAGGCAGCAGGAAGCACAGGTTATTACTGGATGCGCCGTGGCAGACCATGCGTACCGCGTGTTCTTCAAGCCAGGCAAAAACATCTTTAAATACGCCGGATGCCTGCGTGAGCTGATTCCCAACCAGCGTGACCAGCGCCAGCCCGGTTTCCACTTCAACTCGACAGTGGGAAGAGAGCTCGGTAAATAATGACGTGGTTAGCGTATGGTCCTCACCGGAGGTGGCGTGAGTAGAGTCCAGCGCCAGCGCGATGCTGTTTTCAGAAGTGGTGACCAGGTCGGCGGCGACAGAATGACGCGCTAACAGGGCAAACATCTGGGCTAAGAAGTGGCAGGACGGCTGCGCGTCAAGGCTGTGCAAGCGCAGCAGCGTTTGCTTACGTCGTACCGCCAGCGCGCGATAACGCGGCGGGTTCTCGGTGGTGCTGCACACCAGCGTGCCACCGGCGGCGGTATTTTTACTTGAGCCGACAAACACCGGGATGTTTTTGCGCATGGCCGGCAGCAACGTTGCCGGATGGAGCACTTTCGCGCCGTAGGCGGCCATATCGCTGGCCTCAGAAAACGAGATTCGATCGATACGTTTGGCGTTCGGCGCGATACGGGGGTCAGTGGTGTAGATTCCCGCCACGTCGGTCCAGATATCAACCCGACCAGCATTCAGCGCTTCGCCGAGCAGTGAGGCCGTGTAGTCGCTGCCGCCGCGACCCAGGGTCGTGGTATGGCCCTGCGCGTCACGGCCAATAAACCCCTGAGTAATCATAATGGCTTGTTCAAGGCGCGGGCGCAGATGCGTCTCGGCCAGCGTCGCCAGGGCATCAATATCGGGTGCTGCACAACCGTAGGTGTCGTCCGTGCGAATGACGCTGCGGGCGTCAAACCAGCTGGCCTCCGCTTCACGCTCACGAAGGACCTCGGTAAACAGCAGGGAAGACATCAGCTCACCGTGGCTGACCAGTTCATCACTCAGCGCGGCGGATGGCGAAGTGGCCGCCGTTTGCGCCAGGTGACCGATATTGTCGAGGAGATTATCAATTTCCTTGCTGATAACGGTCGGCTGCTTCAGGCGGGAAATAATATTGTACTGGATAGTACGTAACGTCTCGAGCTTGTCTAATTGCTGACGACTTTCCAGACCTTCAGAAAGCTCGACCAGAAGATTAGTCACGCCTGCCGAAGCAGAGAGAACGACTAAACGAACGTTGGGATCAGCAAGAACAATGCTGGCACTGCGGTTCATCGCGTCAAAGTCAGCGACGCTGGTGCCGCCAAATTTGGCAACGATGAAATGTGGATAAATGCGAGTCATAACAATCTCATATCAGGGCGCCATCATGTAATGGCTAGAAAATTTTCATTCTCGGCATAAGGGAAGCGGTCTTCGCCTTACGAAATGTCCGCCCGCGAACATTTCTAATAACAACCCAGGAATCACTCCTGTTGTCGATAACGTGTTTCGCCTGTACGCGTTACCGGGTGATGCGCATTAGTTCTTTATTTACAGAGCCTGCAAATAAGCGCGCCATAGTAAGTGATTTATTCAGAGGGATCGACTTTTTTATTATATTTCATCGCAAACAAGTGAAAAATCATGCTTTAACGACTTAATGCATACATTAATAATGGTAAATTCATGTAAAAGAATAATAAAACCATGAAAAACCGATGGCTTTCTTTACATCATTCGGATGACAGCTGTATGACGTTTTGTAAGATAAAAAGTAACAAATTCTTATAAAATGAGCATTATGATGTTGCTGTTATGCATTGATTTTAAAGGTGAAAATGACATTTTTCTGCAATGCAAAATAAATGATTGAGTCCAGTGCTAAAACAACATATATTAGCCGCGCTTTTTTGCAGGTAATCCTTATAACCATTTATTCAATCAGGCGTTAATCTACACCTGGTTGTAGGAGTGATATGATGACGGATAAAGTCCGTATTGATACTTTAAGTGCTAATTCATTACCACAGAGCAATGATACCTTTTTAGCAAGACAGGCTGAGTTTGAATCTAATGTCCGCAGCTATCCGCGTAAACTGCCATTGGCTATTGCCAAAGCGCAGGGCGTCTGGATTACCGACGTAGAAAATAATCAATATCTTGATTGCCTTGCAGGTGCCGGTACCCTGGCGCTCGGTCACAATCATCCTGAAGTGCTCCAGAGCATTCAAAGTGTCATCACAAGCGGCTTACCGTTACATACGCTTGACCTTACCACGCCGTTAAAAGATGAATTTTCATCTTATCTACTTTCTTTATTGCCGGGCCAGGGCAAAGAGTATTGCCTGCAGTTCACCGGGCCGTCCGGCGCCGATGCCGTTGAAGCGGCGCTGAAGCTGGCGAAGAAAGTGACCGGCCGTTCCAGCATTATCAGCTTCTCCGGCGGCTACCACGGGATGACCCATGGCGCGCTCTCCGTGACGGGCAACCTGTCGCCGAAAGAAGCCGTCAGCAACATGATGGCGGAAGTGCAGTTTATGCCGTATCCGCATCAGTACCGCTGCCCGCTGGGTATTGGCGGTGAAGCTGGCGTGAAAGCATTGACCTACTACTTCGAAAACCTGATCAACGACGTTGAAAGCGGCGTGCGTAAACCGGCTGCGGTGATCCTCGAAGCAGTACAGGGCGAGGGCGGTGTAAACCCGGCTCCGGTCGAGTGGCTGCAGCGCATTCGTAAAGTGACTCAGGAACACGGCATTCTGCTGATCATCGATGAAGTTCAGGCAGGCTTCGCGCGTACCGGTAAGCTGTTCGCCTTCGAACACGCCGGTATTGAGCCAGACATCATCGTGATGTCCAAAGCGGTTGGCGGCGGTCTGCCGCTGGCGGTACTGGGCATTAAAAAGCAGTTCGATGCGTGGGCTCCGGGCCACCATACCGGTACCTTCCGCGGCAACCAGCTGGCGATGGCCACCGGTCTGACAACGCTGAAAATCCTCAAAGACGACAAGATTGCCGATAAAGTTGCCGCCCAGGGCGAGTGGCTGAAAGGCAAACTGGCCGACCTGCAGAAACGCTACCCGGTGATTGGCCAGGTACGTGGTCTGGGTCTGATGATCGGTATTGAAATTGTTAAGCCGAACGAAGCGCAGGATCACATGGGCTGCTACCCGGCCGATGGCGAGCTGTCCGCGCTGCTGCAGAAAAAATGCTTCGAAAACGGGCTGATTCTGGAGCGTGGCGGCCGTAACGGTTGCGTACTGCGCCTGCTGCCGTCTCTGCTGATCACTAACGCTGAGCTGGAAGTGTTCCTCGATAAATTCGAAAACGCCCTGCTGGGTGCTGGCGTGAAGCCGGTTTAAACGGAGTTGGATCGAATGTCAGACGTAAACCCGATTCTGTCCGGCTCGGCGCAAAGTATTGCCGCCTATCAGGACGCTATCGAGCAGAGTACGAAAGCGGTCGTTGAATGGTTGAAACAGCCTGAGATGTATCAGGGCAAAACCGTTGAACAGCTGCGCGAACGTATCAACCTGAACTTTACGTCTCAGGGCCTGGGCAACCAGGCCGCTATTGAGCGTGCGGTTGAATACTTTCTCAAAGACAGCCTGTTGGTTCACCATGCGCAGTGCGTGGCGCACCTGCACTGCCCGAGCCTGGTGATTAGCCAGGCGGCGGAAGTGCTGATCAACGCCACCAACCAGAGCATGGACTCCTGGGACCAGAGCCCATCCGCGACTATCATTGAGATCAAACTGATCGAATGGCTGCGTGAGCAGGTTGGTTATGCGGCAGGTGATGCAGGCGTGTTCACCAGCGGCGGTACTCAGAGCAACCTGATGGGCCTGATGCTGGCGCGCGACGCTTTCTTTGCGCGTCAGGGGCACTCCATTCAGCAGAATGGTCTGACCGGCGATCTGAGCAAAATCAAAGTATTCTGCTCTGAAAGCGCGCATTTCTCCGTGCAGAAGAACATGGCGCTGATGGGGCTGGGCTACCGTTCCGTCACCCAGGTGAAGACCGATGCGTTCTCACGCATGGATCTGGCTGACCTGAAAGACAAGCTGGCCCAGGCGAAAGCCAACGGCGAGCAGGTGATGGCGATCGTCGCTACGGCCGGAACGACCGATGCGGGCGCAATTGATCCGTTAGCGGACATCGCGGCGCTGGCGGCAGAGCACCAGATCTGGATGCACGTGGATGCGGCATGGGGCGGGGCGTTACTGTTGTCTGAGAAGTATCGTCACTTCCTGAACGGCCTTGAGCTGGCGGATTCCGTTACCCTGGACTTCCATAAGCAGTTCTTCCAGACCATCAGCTGCGGCGC
This sequence comes from Kluyvera sp., assembly GCF_965301105.1. NCBI lineage: Bacteria > Pseudomonadati > Pseudomonadota > Gammaproteobacteria > Enterobacterales > Enterobacteriaceae > Kluyvera > Kluyvera sp. The sequence goes on along the minus strand of NZ_CBDKZX010000108.1, from coordinate 3,599 downwards.
GTTCCTGTTAAAAGACGCGCGCCACTATGAGCTGATGCGCTACCAGGCGGCGTACCTGAACTCTGATTTCGATGAAGAACACGGCGTACCTAACCTGGTATCGAAGTCGCTGCAGACCACGCGTCGTTTCGACGCACTGAAGCTGTGGATGGGCCTCGAAGCGCTGGGCAAAAAGCAGTATGCCGAAATCATTGATAACGGCGTGACGCTGGCGCGCGAGGTGGCTGAGTTTGTCAAAACCCAGCCGCATCTGGAACTGGTGATGGAGCCGCAGCTGGCAAGCGTGCTGTTCCGCTTCCGTCCGGCAAGCGACGATATGGCGTTTGTTGCACTGCTCAACCAGCGTATCGGCGACGTGCTGCTGGCTTCCGGTAGCGCCAACGTCGGCGTCACCGAAGCCGACGGCGTCACCTGCCTGAAGCTGACGCTGCTGAACCCGACCGTGTGCCTGGAGGATGTGAAAGTCCTGCTGGCGAGCGTGAAGGCGACGGCTGAGCAACTGCTGAAAGCCTGAATTTTCAGGCTTGCTCGCGAGCCCTGACGGGCAGACGAATCCGGAAGCGTTTACGCTTCCGGATTTTTTTATCCTCGCGACCAAACGTCCTCGCGGTGGTTTTTGTGGCTTAGAGCACAAAAAATAAATTATGCGCCAACGCCGGGTCGATTTCCCCGCATCATAAACGCCTGTGATGGTGATGATGGGGGATGAGATGCGTAAAACGGAACTATTGGCTTTTCTACAAAATCAGACGGATTTTTTTGACCCCGATAACCTGAGCGACGTTTTTACCGCCAGCGACCTGGCTCAACGTTTTGCCATGCAGCGCAATACCGCCAGCCATTATCTCAATCAGCTGGTTGCTCAGGATGTCCTGGTGAAGATCAACACGCGTCCGGTCTACTTCCTGCATAAAAAGGCGTTCAGCCAGCAGTTCTTTCCACTATCCCGTAACGAGTACGCCAGCATAGCGGATCTGCTTGCTGAGAGCGATCGTCGGCCGGAGCCGGTCGACCATTTTTCACTGCTGACCGGGCATGACGGTAGTCTGCGAAAGCCCATTGAACAGATGAAAACCGCGCTGTTTTATCCTGACGGCGGGCTCCCGCTGCTTATCACCGGCGACAGCGGCACCGGGAAAAGCTATATGGCGGAACTGATGCACGCATACGCTATTGCCCAGGGGCTGCTGGCCCCCGACGCTCCCTTCGTCAGCTTTAACTGCGCGCAGTATGCCAACAACCCGGAACTGCTGGCTGCCAACCTGTTTGGCTATGTCAAAGGGGCTTTTACCGGCGCGCAGGGCGATAAAGCAGGGGCCTTTGAGGCGGCGAACGGCGGGATGCTGTTTCTCGATGAAGTTCATCGTCTGAACGCGGAAGGGCAGGAAAAGCTGTTTACCTGGCTGGATCGTAAAGAGATATACCGCCTTGGAGAGACCGCGCAGGGGCTGCCTGTTTCGCTGCGGCTGGTTTTTGCTACCACCGAAGACATTCACAGCACCTTCCTGACAACTTTTATTCGCCGTATCCCGATTCTCATCAGCCTGCCGGATTTACAGCATCGCAGCCGCCACGAGAAAGAGGCGCTGATGCTGCAATTTTTCTGGCAGTAAGCACGAACGCTCAACGCACGGCTACAGCTGACGCCGAGGTTGTTGCAGGGGCTGACGCACTATGTTTATCGTGGCAACGTTGGCGAGATGAAGAATGTGATCAAATACGCGGTGGCTTCGGCCTGGGCCCGGCGGCCGGGCAGCGAAGTGCTTAACGTGACGCTGCACGATCTGCCGGAGAACATCGTGGCCGCAACGCCCGCGCTCAATGAGCCTCTTCCCCAGGAGGAGCCGCTGCTTGTTGAACCCCAGACCAGCCTGCACTGGCTCCAGCGCGCGCGCGATCCGGCGCAGAGCTTGATTTACGATACCCAGTGCCGCGTGCTGGCGCTGTATGAAGCGGTGCTGAGTCAAAAAAGCAGCTGGGAGGAGGCGCAAAAAAGCATGGGTGAAGAGATTGAAACGCTCTTTGACCGGCTGATTTTCGATAACCCGGACGCCCACAGTGCCCATATGCTGTTGCTGGCCACGCAGCAGGTGCGGGAAGAGTTCTATCGGCTGGAAAAACGCTTCAATATTCAGTTTAACGGCAACTGTATTTATGCCCTGAGCCACTATCTTATCCATCGCTCCCGCCAGACACTGTCCACTTTAAGCCGCGAGAAAAGCCGCCAGCTGGAGAATTTTCTCGCGCAGAAATTTCCGCTGCTGTACCGCTTCTGCGAAGCGATTCTCGCCGCGCTGGCGCTGAAGCTTGATATCGAACCACGGCGCGTGGATCTGCTCTTGCTGGTACTGTGGCTGCAAAAAACCGGTGCCGTCAGCCAGCAGCAGGTGACCCGGGCGATCGTTCTGGCCCACGGCTATGCGACCGCCAGCAGTATCGCCAACGTGGCGAATCGGCTGCTGAAAAGCCAGCTGTTCGAGTCGTTTGATATGCCGCTCGATGTGACCCCCGAGGCGATCGCCAACCAGGTTCAGAGCTACATTGAGAGTCATGCGCTGGGTTCCGGGCTGATTATTCTGGTCGATATGGGCTCGCTAAAGGCGATTCACAGTCACTTTAATCGCCGCCTGTCGACGCCGGTCGCAATCGTCAACAACGTCTCGACCAGCATGGCAATGTATGTGGGAGAACGCATATTGCAGGGGGATATGCTGGAAGATATTGTGCGGGAGATTGACGGCGCGCTGGCCGTTGAGCATCAGCTTTATTACCCGCAAGCCGATAAACCTAGGGCCATTCTCACCACCTGTGCGACCGGTATGGGCGCGGCGGCTAACCTGTCGGCACTATTAAGCGCCAGCATCCCGGCTGCGCTGGCCATTGATATTGTGGCCTGCGATGTCGATACGCTGGCCTGCCCGGCACGTCGTGAGCCGCTGCTCAGTCGCTACGAGGTGCTGGCGGTGGTCGGCACTCTCGATCCTCATCTCGAGGCGCTGCCGTGGATCTCGCTGGATTCGCTGATGTCAGGCGAAGGCAGCAGGCCGCTGATGCGTATTTTCGGCGAGCTGGCGACGGCTGAGCAGGTGAGCGAAATTAATAACCTGCTGCTCAAAAACTTCTCGCTGCGCCGGGTCATTGAATCGGTAACGATCCTTGATACGGGGAAAGTGATAAACCAGGTGGAGCAGTTTTTACTGCGCTATGAGCACCTTGCCGGCTGCCAGGTGGCTAACGATCGGAAGGTGGCGCTGTATGTTCATATTAGCTGCCTGATTGAGCGGCTGATCCGTAATGCCTCGCCGACCCCTGATGCAGGGAAACAGTGTCCGGAGAGCGAACTGGTTATTCTGCGAGAAGCCTTTAGTGTCATAGAGAGCGGATATAGTGTCAAAATCCCCCGCGTTGAGCTTTGTTACATTCACGATATTCTGACGCGCGAGACAGAATATATCCAGCAAGATCAAGAGTTTTAACACACTTCATCTTTTCATTCTGAGCCTGACCGGTGCGCCACTGTTTCTGGCATGCCGGTTGCAATAAGAGAAAGCAGTGGAATGCGCTTTCGAGGTAAGGATGAAACGACACTATATTTTTGC
>NZ_CBDKZX010000107.1:0-10087 GCF_965301105.1 Kluyvera sp. | reverse complement strand
TCGCGCAGCGGCGGCAGGTGGATCGGGAAGACGTTGAGACGATAGTAAAGATCGCTACGGAATTCGCGATCCAGCACCATCTGTTTGAGATCGCGGTTGGTGGCGGCGATCAGGCGCACGTCGGTCTGGATCAGCTTGTTGCTGCCCAGACGTTCAAACTCCTGCTCCTGCAACACGCGCAGCAGTTTCGGCTGCAGTTCCAGCGGCATATCGCCCACTTCGTCAAGGAACAGCGAGCTTTTATCCGCCAGTTCGAAGCGACCAATGCGCTGGGCGCTGGCACCGGTAAACGCGCCGCGCTCGTGACCGAACAGGTCGCTTTCCAGCAGGCCCGCTGGCATTGCCGCGCAGTTCATTTTCACCATCCGGCGGTTATTACGGCCGCTCAGGTTATGGATGGCGCGGGCAATCAGCTCTTTGCCGGTGCCTGTTTCACCGAGGATCAGCACCGTACTGTCGCTTGGGGCGACCATCTCAACCTGCTTGAGGACGTTGAACATCGCTTCGCTACGACCGATGATTTCGCCAAACTCGCCGTCGACGTTATTGAGCTGTTCGGTCAGCGCCAGGTTTTCATCCACCAGACGCTCTTTCAGACGGTGGATCTCCTGATAAGCGAGGGCGTTATCCACGGCGATGGAGACGCGTTCGGCAATCTGTTTAAGCAGCTTGAGGTTGGCGGCGCAGAAGACTTTTTCATCGCACTGGGCAAGCTTCAGCACGCCGAGCATCTGGTCGCCGGACATCAGCGGCAGCAGGCACAGCGTCTGGATTTTATCGTCCCACATCTCAAACAGCTGGCGCTCGTACGGGGCGAGTTTGTCCTGCTCGTTGAGGTTGAGCATCAGCATCTCTTTGCTTTTGAACACCCGCTCGGTCAGCGTGCCTGACTCGTTCACTTCGCTCTGATCGTGCACCGGATCGTTAACGTCGATGTAGTGCGTGGAGTAGATATTCAGTTTGCCCTTGCGGTTGCTGCGCAGCACCACGCTGATGGCGTCGATATTGAAGTAGTAGTGAATCTCTTTCGCCACTGCGCTAACCAGCTCGTCCATATCGAGGCGCGACAGCACGGCGTTGGTGATGGCCACCAGAATGCGGAAGTTATCGCGCTCGCGGCACAGCAGATCGTAATCGACGTTATTGGTCACCCGGCTTTGAATTTGCTCGGTCACCACGGCGACGATCTGCGTGAAAATGTGCAGACGCTGATACTCTTTCTCGGTCCACGGGCGGTCGTCCTGGCGGATAAATTCGCAGCCGCCAAAGATGCGCCCCTCCGCCGCCAGCGGCAGCAGACAATAGTGGCCAAACGGCTGATACAGCTCGCTGGCCGCCAGTTGCGGCCAGGCTTCGCTGAACTCAGCATAGCTACAGTGGAGCGCGTCGGGACGAGAGAGCAGGCGTCGGACCGGGCCGTTTGCCAGCAGGTTATCGTCTTCGTAAGCGATTGGCCGACCGGCTTCACGCGTGGCGTGATAGCCCGCGCGGTGGTTTCCCGGCTGTAGCAGAACGATCGCCGCGCTGTCAGCCAGCGAAGACTGTTTCGCCAGTTGCGCCAGCGTTTCGCTCAGTGCCGCCAGATCGGGCTGTTGGAGAAGAGTCCGGGTGATATCGAACAGCCCTTGCTGACCGAGATCGCCCATCGGTGTATACGACATGTCACTTGCCCATAACTGCACCGCATAGGGTGCGATAAATAATAATAATAATAAAATGCAGACCTTGAGTGGTCTGTTAACAAATTCGCGGAAGCGGCTCGGCGTGAGGGAGATCCAGCGTGCGTTTCACGCCGTATAATCCGGCAACGCGCACTCCCCGGCGTTCGGTCACTTCGCCAATGATAGCGGCATTGCTGCCCAAAGGATGGGCGCGCAGTGCGGCCAGCACCTCTTCGGCCGCGTCGCGGCTGACGCCAATCACCAGTTTACCTTCATTGGCAAAGTTAAGCGCGTCAAGCCCCAATAATTCGCACACGCCGCGAACGGCGTCTTTGAGCGGCAGATGCTGCTCCTGAATTTCGACGCCAAAGCCGCAGCTGGCGGCAAACTCGTGGGCCACCGCGTTGACGCCGCCGCGGGTAGCATCGCGCAGCGCTTTGACGCCAGTAATCGGCCGCAGAGCTTGAATCAGCGGCGTGAGCACCGCGCAGTCGCTTTGCAGTTCGCCATCGAGGCCTAACTGTTCACGCAGATTGAGGATGGTTGCGCCGTGGTCGCCCAGGGTGCCGCTGACAATCAGCACGTCGCCCGGCGTCAGCGTTGCCGCGCCCCAATGAATGTCGGCGGGAATCGCGCCCATCCCGGCGGTGTTGATAAACAGTTTATCCGCCGCGCCGCGACCGACAACCTTGGTGTCGCCGGTGACGATAGCGATGTCTGCCGCTTTGGCCGTTTCAGCCATGGTGTTCACCACCGCTTCCAGCGTCTCCAGCGGCAAACCTTCTTCGATAATAAATCCGCAGGAGAGATAACGGGGGGCCGCGCCGCTGACCGCCACGTCGTTGGCGGTGCCGCAAATCGCCAGCTTGCCGATATTGCCGCCGGGGAAGAACAGCGGGTCAATCACATAGCTGTCGGTGGAAAACGCGAGGCGGTCGCCGTGCGCGGTCAATGACGCCAGCGACAGGCGCGCCTGATCTTCTTGCTCGGCCAGCCAGGGATTGGCGAAAGCCTTCATAAACAGGCTGTCGATGAGCTGTTGCATCGCCAGGCCGCCGCTGCCGTGGGCTAACTGGATAGTGTTCATGCTTCGGACTCCTGACTGCGATATTGATACCAGGCGGCGCACGCCCCTTCGGACGAGACCATCAGCGCGCCGAACGCGCTTTGCGGATTGCAGGTTGCGCCAAACAGCGGGCACTGGTGCGGTTTGCAGCGGCCGGTGAGCACGTCGCCGCAGCGGGCGCGCGGGTCGTCGCAGACGCGCTGAGGCTGCGGCTTAAAGTGGCTTTCGGCGTCAAAACGCTGATAGTCGTCGGTCAGCTGTACGCCAGAATCGTTGATTAATCCCAGGCCGCGCCATTCGCTGTCGCCCTTGACCGTAAATACCTCGGCAATCGCTTTTTGCGCCAGCGCGTTGCCGTCGTCCGGCACTACGCGGCGATACTGGTTCTCGACGCGGCTCTCTTCGGCAATTTTCTGCTCCACCAGCATATTGACGCCCTGTAGCAGATCCACCGGCTCGAAACCCGCGACCACCAGCGGACGATGATAGTCGCTGGCGATAAAGCCGTAGGCGTGAGTGCCAATCACCATGCTGACATGACCCGGCGCGAGGAACGCATCGATGCCGTTATCCGGCTGATCCAGCAGGCTGCGCAGGGTAGGAATCAGCGTGATGTGCTGGCAGAAAAAGAAGAAATTCTCGACGTTCTGCGCCTTCGCCTGTTGCAGCGTAATGGCGGTGGTCGGCATGGTGGTTTCAAAGCCCAGACCAAAGAACACCACTTTGCGCGTCGGATTCTGCTGCGCCAGCTTGAGGGCGTCCATTGGCGAATAGACGATACGAATATCCGCGCCGCGTGATTTGGCCTGCATCAGCGAGCCGTTTTTCCCCGGCACGCGCATGGCATCGCCGAAGGTGCAGAAAATGACCTCCGGATGGCTGGCAATTTCAATACAGGTGTCGATGCGTCCCATCGGCAACACGCACACCGGGCAGCCCGGCCCGTGGATAAATTCGATGTTCTCCGGCAGCAGCTGGTCGAGACCGAATTTAAAAATCGCATGCGTGTGGCCGCCGCACACTTCCATGATGCGCAGTGGGCGTTCGGCGGTATAAGCCAGATGTTGCGCGCGGTTTTTCAGGTGGGCAATCAGCTGCATCACCTGTTCCGGCGCGCGGTACTCATCAACAAAACGCATTACCGTTCCTCGCCAAAGAGCAGGGCGCCAACGTCCGGCTCCACTTCAAACATATTTTCCAGCGCCGCGAGGGTGTCGCGCGCCTCTTCCTCATTGATGACGCTCATGGCAAAGCCGACGTGCACCAGCACCCATTGGCCGATACGCGATTCGCCGTTCTCATCCACCGCGCCGACTAGCGTCAGGTCGACGTCGCGCTTGATCCCGCAGACGTCCACTTTTGCCTGCACGCCGTCAATGGCGGAAATTTGTCCCGGAATGCCTATGCACATCGCTGCGTCTCCAGCCAGTTTAGCCAGGTGTCCATGCCTTCTCCGCTGGTGGCGGAGATGAGGATGATTTCAATATCCGGATTCACTTCACGGGCGCAGGCGAGGCACTTCTCAACGTCGAAGTTGAGGTACGGCAACAGGTCGACTTTATTGAGCAGCATCACCGAGGCGGCGGCGAACATATGCGGATATTTCAGCGGCTTGTCTTCGCCTTCGGTAACCGACAGCACCGCAACCTTATGGCGCTCGCCAAGGTCGAAGCTCGCCGGACACACCAGGTTGCCGACGTTTTCAATAAACAGAATCCCGTTGCTCTCCAGCGGCAGGCGCGGCGCGGCGTCGGCAATCATCTGCGCGTCGAGGTGGCAGCCTTTACCGGTATTGACCTGAATCGCTGGGGTGCCGGTGGCGCGAATGCGCGCGGCGTCGTTGACTGTCTGCTGGTCGCCTTCAATCACGGCGCAGGAGACGCGATCTTTCAGGCGCATCAGGGTTTCGGTGAGCAGGGTGGTTTTACCGGAACCGGGGCTGGAGACCAGATTCAGCACCAGCTGTTCGCGGGCGGCGAAGCGCGCGCGGTTGCGGGCGGCAATCTGGTTGTTTTTATCCAGCACGTCGATTTCGACTTCCAGCATCCGCCGCTGGCTCATGCCCGGCGCGTGAGTGCCCGCTTCGCCGTGGCCGTAGTGCAGATCGCCGTTATCGGCGGCCTGCGGCTGGAATTGTTGCGTTCTGACGCCGGTAATCGACAGGGCCGGACGGCCCGCCGGTGCGAAGGGGGCGCTGCGGAACAGTGAATGCGGATTACGTTCATCGCCCTCTATATAGAGGTTGCCTTCGGCACAACCACAGGTGGTACACATACTTTACTCCTGATCAATTTCAATTCGCTGAATCTGTAAACCGTCGTCGGCGACGATGCGCAGGTTGTCGCTGTTGCACTGTGGGCAACGGCGGACGTGTACCGACACGAGCTGGACATACTGCTGGCAGGATTCGCACCAGCACTCCGCCTCCTGCTCTTCGACGTGGAGTTTACAGCCTTCAGCCAGCGTGCCGCGGCACACCAGATCAAAACAAAAGGTCATTGCGCTCGTCTCTACACAAGAAAAAGCGCCGACCTTGATCCAGACGCCCGTCACGCGCTTCGCGCCGTTCTGTATCGCCTGTTGTTCAACAATTTCCAGCGCCCGCTGGCAGAGCGTGATTTCGTGCATAACGCCTCCCGTTTCTCTTAACTTGCAGACGTAATGCAATAACGATGCCAGAGATGTAAAAGCGTCGCGAAAGACTGTCGATGACGATGTCACCCTGACGAAATGACATGTCGTTAGCGGCATGTCATTTCTGGAAATCCAATAAAAATCAATGTATTAAAAATATGGCATGAAATGTGCTTAGGAGGCTTGTTTCTATTAACCGGGTAACCGACATGACTATTTGGGAAATTAGCGAGAAGGCCGACTACATCGCCGATCGTCACCGCCGCCATCAGGATCAATGGCGTGTGTACTGTAACTCTCTGGTTCAAGGGATCACATTGTCAAAAGCGCGTCTGCATCACGCGATGAACTGCGCACCGGAGAAAGAGCTGAGCTTCGTGCTGTTCGAACATTTTGTGGTCTCCGTCAGCCTGTCAGGCGGCTTTAATAGCCACACCGTTGAGTACTACGTGGAAACGCGGGATGGCCTGAATAAAGAGTGCGTTGCGCGCGCCGAGCTGAACGCCAGCGGCTTTATTGATGGCACCATCAATATCCGCGATCGCGAGCAGGTGCTGGAACACTACCTGGAAAAAATTTCGCCGGTATACGACACCCTGTATGCGGCGCTGGAGAGCGACAGCCCGGTTAATTTCGGCGGCCTGGCGCAGCAATCTCATCAGGCTTCCATCGCCTGAATTATCGGTGTGTCGACGGGTGTCGAAATGACACCTGCTCTGCATGATTTCGTCAAAAATGACTGTCACCTGAGGAAGACCTGGTGAATCGTTTTGTAATTGCTGACTCTACCCTCTGTATCGGTTGCCGCACCTGCGAAGCAGCCTGCTCGGAAACGCATCGCCACCATGGCCTGCAATCGATGCCGCGGCTCAGAGTAATGCTCAATGAAAAAGAATCCGCGCCACAGTTGTGCCACCAATGTGAAGACGCGCCGTGCGCCGGAGTATGCCCGGTAAATGCCATTAACCGCGTCGATGGCGTCGTACAGCTTAACGAAAGCCTGTGCGTCAGCTGCAAACTGTGCGGCATCGCCTGCCCGTTTGGGGCGATTGAATTTTCCGGTAGCCGCCCGCTGGATATCCCGGCGAACGCCAACACGCCGAAAGCGCTGCCTGCGCCGCCTGCTCCGGCTCGCGTCAGTACCCTGCTGGACTGGGTACCGGGCGTACGCGCTATCGCGGTGAAATGCGACCTGTGCCATTTCGATGAGGAAGGCCCGGCCTGTATCCGCACCTGTCCGACGAAAGCGCTGCATCTGGTCAACAACATGGATATCGCCCGCGTCAGCAAACGCAAACGTGAGCTGACCTTCCACACCGATTTAGGCGATCTGTCGCTGTTTCAGGCGCAACAAGGAGAGGCGAAATGAGCGTGATGACCTTAATCAATAGCGCGGTGGCGTGGTTTGCCTTCGCCGCGGTGCTCTCCTTTTTGCTGTCGTTTAAAAAATCGCTGAGCGGGTTTATCGCCGGGATTGGCGGCGCGCTGGGCAGCGTTTGTGCGCTGCTGGCCGGGGTGCAGGTGCTGATTCACGCCTTTCCGGTGATGGGCCATCTGTCGCTGGTGCACTACAGCGTGCTGGTCACGCCGCTGAACGCGGTCTGGCTGATTGCGCTTGGCCTGTGCGGACTGTTTGTCAGCCTCTACAACATCGACTGGCATCGCCACCCGAAAGTGAAAAACAACGGTCTGCTGGTGAACGTGCTGCTGGCGGCGGCTGTCTGTGCGATTGTCGCCAGCGGCTTCGGCTCGCTGGTGGTGATGGCGGAAATTATGGCGCTGTGCGGCGCGTTCCTTACCGGCTGCGCCTCCTCCGGCAAACTGTGGTTTGCGCTGGGCCGTCTGGGCACCATTCTGCTGGCGATTGCCTGCCTGCTGCTGTGGCAGCGTTACGGTACGCTGGATCTGGTGCTGCTGAACGAACGTGCGCAGCAACTGCCGGTCGGCTCTGACATTTGGGTGCTGTGCGTACTGGGCTTTGGCCTGTTGGCGGGCATTATCCCGCTGCACGGTTGGGTGCCTTCGGCGCATGCCAATGCCAGCGCACCGGCTGCCGCGCTGTTTTCGACCGTGGTGATGAAAGTGGGTCTGCTCGGCATTCTCACCGTCTCGCTGCTGGGCGATGCTCAGCCGCTGTGGTGGGGCATTGCCCTGCTGGTGCAGGGGATGATCACCGCGTTTGTCGGCGGATTGTACGCGCTGATGGAGCACAACATTCAGCGCCTGCTGGCGTACCACACTCTGGAAAACATCGGCATTATCCTGCTGGGGCTGGGCGTTGGCGTCACCGGTCTGGCGCTGCAACAGCCGGTGATGGTGGCGCTGGGCCTGGTCGGTGGTCTGTACCATCTGCTTAACCATAGCCTGTTTAAAACCACGCTGTTCCTCGGCGCGGGCGCGGTCTGGTTCCGTACCGGCCATCGCGACATCGAAAAGCTGGGCGGGATTGGCAAGCGTATGCCGATGATCTCGCTGGCGATGCTGGTGGGCCTGATGGCGATGGCTGCGCTGCCGCCGCTGAACGGCTTTGCCGGTGAGTGGGTTATCTATCAGTCCTTCTTCAAACTGAGCACCAGCGGGGCGTTTATTGGTCGTCTGCTGGGGCCGCTGCTGGCCGTTGGCCTGGCGATTACCGGCGCGCTGGCGGTGATGTGTATGGCGAAAGTCTACGGCGTCACCTTCCTTGGCGCACCGCGCACCAAAGAGGCGGAAAACGCCTGCTGCGCGCCGCTGCTGATGGCAATTAGCACCGTGGTGATGGCGCTGCTGTGCATCGTGGGCGGTGTCGCCGCACCGTGGCTGCTGCCGCTGCTGAGCACCGCCGTGCCGCTGCCGATGAGCACCGCGCATACCGTGGTTTCTCAGCCGATGATTACCCTGCTGCTGATTGCCTGCCCGCTGCTGCCGTTCATCATTCTGGCGCTGCTCAAAGGCAACCGCCTGCCGAGCCGTTCGCGCGGTGCGGCGTGGGTCTGCGGCTACGACCACGAACAGTCGATGGTGATTACCGCGCACGGTTTTGCGATGCCGGTGAAACAGGCCTTTGCCCCGGTACTCAAACTGCGTAAATGGCTCAACCCGGTCTCTCTGGTTCCAGGCTGGCAGAACGCGGCGGCGCCGCTGCTGCTGCAACGTCTGGCGCTGGTTGAACTGGCGGTGCTGGTCGTGATTGTCATCTCTCGAGGAGCCTGAACATGACGGTCTTATTTGCTTTACTGCAGGCGCTGGTGCTGTTCGCCGTTGCGCCGCTGCTCTCCGGTATTACCCGCGTACTGCGCGCTCGGTTGCATAACCGTCGCGGGCCGGGCGTGATGCAGGAGTATCGCGACATCATCAAACTGCTGGGTCGCCAGAGCATTGGCCCGGATGCGTCCGGCTGGGTTTTCCGCCTGACGCCGTTTGTGATGGTAGGCGTGATGCTGACCATCGCCACCGCGCTGCCGGTGGTCACCGTGGCGTCGCCGCTGCCGGGACTGGGCGATCTCATCACCCTGATTTATCTGTTCGCGGTGGCGCGTTTCTTCTTCGCGATTGCCGGTCTGGACACCGGTAGCCCGTTTACCGCCATCGGCGCCAGCCGTGAAGCGATGCTCGGCGTGCTGGTGGAGCCGATTCTGCTGCTGGGCCTGTGGGTCGCCGCGCTGGTGGCCGGTTCAACGCACATCAGCAATATCACCGACACCCTTTACCACTGGCCGGTCAGCCGCAGCATTCCGCTGGCGCTGGCTTTCTGCGCCTGTGCCTTCGCCACCTTTATCGAAATGGGCAAACTGCCGTTCGACTTAGCGGAAGCGGAGCAGGAACTGCAGGAAGGCCCGCTGTCCGAGTACAGCGGCAGCGGCTTCGGCGTGCTGAAGTGGGGCATCAGCCTGAAACAGCTGGTGGTGCTGCAAATGTTCGTTGGCGTGTTTATCCCGTGGGGCCAGATGACCAGCTTTAGCGTGAGCGGCCTGGTTATCGCGATCGTTGTCGCCATCGTCAAGCTGGTGGTCGGCGTGCTGATTATCGCGCTGTTCGAAAACAGCATGGCGCGTCTGCGTCTGGATATTACCGGTCGTATCACCTGGACCGGGTTCGGTTTAGCCTTTTTAGCCTTCGTCTCCTTGCTGGTGGCGTGATAAGAGAGTTTTGAGCATGTCTGAAGAAAAAGTGGGTCAACACTACCTCGCTGCGCTGCACCAGGCCTTCCCGGGCGTGGTGCTGGACGAAGCCTGGCAGACCAAAGACCAGTTAACGATTACCGTAAAGGTGAACTACCTGCCGGAAGTCGTCGAGTTTCTTTACTACCAGCAGGGCGGCTGGCTGTCGGTACTGTTCGGCAACGACGAACGTAAACTGAATGGACACTATGCGGTCTACTACGTGCTGTCGATGGAGAAAGGCACTAAGTGCTGGATCACCGTGCGCGTGGAAGTGGACGCCAATAAACCGGAATACCCGTCGGTCACGCCGCGCGTGCCTGCTGCCGTTTGGGGCGAGCGTGAAGTGCGCGACATGTACGGTCTGATCCCGGTCGGCCTGCCGGATGAGCGTCGTCTGGTGCTGCCGGACGATTGGCCGGACGAGCTTTATCCGCTGCGTAAAGACAGCATGGATTATCGTCAGCGCCCGGCGCCGACCACCGACGCCGAAACCTACGAGTTCATCAACGAGCTGGGCAGCAAGAAGAACAACGTGGTGCCGATTGGCCCGCTGCACGTCACCTCCGATGAACCGGGCCACTTCC
>NZ_CBDKZX010000106.1:0-10170 GCF_965301105.1 Kluyvera sp. | reverse complement strand
TCAATCCCACAGATAAGCTTCAGCAGGGTACTTTTACCCGCGCCGGAGTGGCCGGTCAGAAATGCCATCTCGCCCGGCTGCAGGTGGAAAGTGACGCCCTGCAGCGCTTGTCTCCCGCCGAGATAGGCTTTGCTGACGTGTTCAAAGCGAATCATTGTTAGTCCTCTCGGGCAAAAAGTGCCTCAATAAAATCGCCCGCTTTAAACGGACGTAAGTCCTCTATACGCTCGCCGACGCCGATATAACGAATCGGGATGCCGAACTGATCCGCCACGGAGAATATCACCCCGCCTTTGGCGGTACCGTCGAGTTTAGTCAACGTAATGCCGGTCAGACCGACCGCTTCATGGAACAGTTTGGCCTGGCTGATCGCGTTCTGCCCGGTGCTGGCGTCAATGGTCAGCATCACTTCGTGCGGCGCATCAACGTCGAGTTTCTTCATCACGCGGACAATTTTCTTCAACTCTTCCATCAGGTGCGATTTGTTCTGCAAACGCCCGGCGGTATCAGCGATCAGTACATCGACGTTACGCGCTTTTGCCGCCTGGATAGCATCGAAAATGACCGAAGCAGAATCTGCGCCGGTGTGCTGCGCAATCACCGGAATGTTGTTGCGCTGGCCCCAAACCTGCAGCTGCTCAACCGCCGCCGCGCGGAAGGTATCGCCCGCCGCCAGCATCACGCTTTTACCCTGCTGTTCGAACTGACGCGCCAGCTTGCCAATGGTGGTGGTTTTACCCACGCCGTTGACGCCGACCATCAAAATAACGAATGGCGTTTTGCCTTCAATATTAAGCGGTTCATCCACTTTTGCGAGAATTTCACCCATTTCGTCTTTCAGCAGGCCGTACAGCGCTTCCGCGTCGCGCAGCTGTTTACGGCTGGCGGTATCGGTCAGGCTGCTGATGATCTTACGGGTGGTTTCCACACCGACGTCGGCAATCAGCAGCTGTTCTTCCAGCTCTTCAAACAGATCGTCGTCGATTTTCTTGCCGCGGAACAGACTGATAAATCCGGAACCGAGATTCTCTTTCGTTTTCAGCAGGCTGCGTTTCAGTCGCGCGAAGAAGCCTTCTTTGGTCGGCTTTTCCTGTTCCTGCTGAGCGTCGTCGGCAGGCACGTCTTCTACCGACGCTTCTTCTTCGACGATTTCGTTTTCGGACGGTGTTGCCAGCGCTTGCGCTTCCAGCTCTTCGTCGGTCAGCTCAGGTTCAATCGCTTCATCCTGCTCCGAAGGGGTTTCCTCGACCACTTCCGGTTGTTCTTCAACAACCGGCTCAATTTCTTCAACCTCTTCCGGCTGTGCTTCAACAACCGGCTCGATTTCCTCAACCGCTTCCGGCTGAGCTTCAACAACCGACTCGATTTCTTCGACCGCTTCCGGCTGTGCTTCAGCAACCGGTTCGACTGCCTCAACCGCTTCCGGCTGTGCTTTTTCGCTTTCCGCAACCTGCTCGGTCACTTCCACGACTTCAGACGCGAAAGCTTCACTCTCGGCAATCGTATGGGCGTCTTCAACGACCGGGGTCTCTTCTGCGATGATTTCCGGCTCGACAGCAGGCGTTTCTTCTACCGGCTGAGACTCAATTTTTTCTTCTGATTCAACAACCTGTTCCTGTTCTTTCTGCCCAAAGCCCAGCCAGGAAAAAAAGCCACGTTTTTTTTCTTTTGCCATTTGCAACCACACTCCCCGCTGTTTTTGATGGCGCCACTTCGCCATAATCGACGCGAAGGCTAAAATAATGATGAAATTAGTCGCTTAGTCTATCACTTAACTTCCCTGGCTTCACCGCTTTCACCCGGCAGAGCAGATCGCTAGAATAGCAGGCCGAAAGAGCGACCAGAGCAAGCAAATGAAAAAACCAACTTCCGGCGGCAGTGGCCAGATCCGCATTATTGGCGGGCAATGGCGAGGCCGTAAACTCCCTGTTCCTGATAGTCCGGGACTGCGCCCCACCACCGACCGGGTGCGCGAAACCTTATTCAACTGGCTGGCGCCGTCGATGGTCGATGCCCGTTGCCTGGACTGCTTTGCCGGCAGCGGCGCGCTGGGGCTGGAAGCGCTCTCTCGCTACGCGGGTAGCGCCACGCTGCTTGAGATGGAGCGTCAGGTTGCCCAGCAGTTGCAAAAGAACCTCGCCACGCTGAAGGCGACGCACGGAAAAGTGGTAAATACGAATACGCTCGCATTCCTCAACCAGACCGGTACGCCGCACGATATTGTGTTTGTCGATCCGCCGTTCCGTAAGGGATTACTGGAAGAGACGTTACACTTGCTGGAGAGCAATGGCTGGCTGGCTAGTGACGCGTTAATCTACGTCGAAAGCGAAGTCGAAAACGGCCTGCCGCCGGTACCCGCCAGTTGGGATCTGCATCGGGAAAAAATCGCCGGTCAGGTGGCTTATCGTCTCTACCAACGTGAAGTACAGGGAGAAAAGGATGCTGATTAATCTGGGTCGTTTGTTGATGCTGTGCGTGTGGGCATTTCTGCTATTGAACCTGTTTCACCCGTTCCCGCGTCCGCTGAATATTTTCGTCAACGTCGCGCTGATCTTCATGGTGCTGATGCACGGTATGCAGATGGCGCTGCTGAAATCCACGCTGCCGAAAGACGGCCCGCAGATGACGCGCGGAGAACAAATTCGCATCTTCCTGTTTGGCGTGTTTGAACTGTTGGTGTGGCAGAAAAAAATTGGCGCCAGCCTGAAGAAAAAGTAACGACAGCCGGCCTGGTCATGCACTAGGCCGCATTTTACTGGTCTGCCTTAAACTCAACGAAACGCGAGCCTTTGTAGCTCAGGGTGCCTTTGTCGCCCACCGTCAGCTGATGATACTGCGCCGCCTCGACGCGAAAGCTCACCTCCAGGCCGCCCTGCTCCGGCTTAAAGCTCACGTCATAGCGCATCTCGCTGCCCGCGGGCGTCACCGTCTGCTGACGTGAACGACGGTCATTCAGTACCTTCTCGCGCTTATTGCTCACCACCACTCGCTTTTGCATCAGCGGCGCGGCGTCGTTGTCCATCTTCTCGCGTCGTTGCTGCACGTAGCGAAACGAGGCTGCAACCACGATGACGGCCACCACCACGATGAAAAAAAGAGGCATTTTGCTCATTTCAGGTTCTCTTAAGAATTTACGCAAATCATAGTAAAGGGCGCGGTCAGCCATTGTCATCTGGTCATCCACACTACTACACTGGACATTCAAGACTGGCTACACAGTACCCATTAATGATAACAGATACAGGGACTTAATATGCTTTGGTCGTTCATCGCCGTATTCTTCTCCGGCTGGCTCTATGTCGATGCCGCCTACCGTGGCCCCACCTGGCAACGCTGGGTGTTTAAACCTATCACACTCATTTTACTCTTGTTTCTCGCCTGGCAGGCGCCGATGTTTAACGCCATCAGCTACCTGGTGCTGGCAGGCCTGTGCGCCGCGCTGGTCGGCGATGCGTTAACCCAGCTACCGCGCCAGCGCATGCTGTACGCCGTGGGAGCATTCTTCCTCTCCCACCTGTTGTATACCATCTGGTTTACGAGCCAGCTCACCTTCACCTTCTTCTGGCCGCTGCCGGTTGTACTGCTGGTGATTGGCGCGCTGTGGGTGGCGGTTATCTGGACGCGGCTGGAAGAGATGCGCCTGCCGGTGCTGGCCTTTATCGGCATGACGCTGGTGATGGTGTGGGTCGCGGGCGAGCAATGGTTCCTGCGGCCAACCGATACCGCCCTGTCCGGCTTCGTCGGCGCGGCGCTGCTGCTTATCGGCAACATCGTCTGGCAGGTGAGCCACTATCGTCGCCGCTTCCGCGCCGATACGGCGATCTATGCCGCCTGTTACTTTGCCGGGCACTTCTTTATCGTTCGCGCGCTTTATATGTAATTTCCTGCTTGACTCTGGAGTCGACTCCAGAGTGTATGCTGCGCTTAATGAGACAACGATCATTAACCGGAGGATACAATGTCGACTCCAGAGACGCAGGGCAAAAAAGCCCCACAGTTCTCCTCATTTAAACTTGCCCCCGCGCCACAGCCGCAGGAAGACTGCTGCTGCGACAGCCAGTGCGCAACCGCTGAAGCCGCGCCAGAAAGCGCGCTGGAGGCACGCTATAGCTGGGTCGTCAACGGCATGGACTGCGCCGCCTGCGCCCGCAAAGTAGAGACGGCCGCAAGCCAGGTTGCCGGAGTCAAACAGGCAAAAGTGCTGTTTGCCACCGAAAAACTGCTGGTCGAGGCCGATGAAGATATTCGTGCGCAGGTGGAAAAAGCGGTCACTGCCGCAGGCTACACGCTGCGCAGCGAAGATGAGCCGCAGCCCGAGGTTCCGGAATCCCGCCTGAAGGAAAACCTGCCGCTGATTGCGCTGGTCGTGATGATGGCAATCAGCTGGGGGCTGGAGCAGTTTAATCACCCCTTCGGCAATCTCGCGTTTATCGTCACCACGCTGGTTGGGCTATACCCTATCGCCCGCCAGGCGCTGCGCCTGATAAAAAGCGGCAGTTGGTTCGCCATTGAAACGCTGATGAGCGTCGCGGCCATCGGCGCGCTGTTTATCGGCGCAACGGCGGAAGCCGCGATGGTGCTGCTGCTGTTTTTAATCGGCGAACGGCTGGAAGGTTGGGCGGCAAACCGCGCTCGTCAGGGCGTTAGCGCGCTGATGGCGCTGAAGCCGGACACCGCCGTGCGCGTGCGCGATGGCCAGCGTGAAACCGTGGCGCAGAGAGATTTGCAGCCCGGCGATGTGATTGAAGTGGCTGCCGGGGGCCGCCTGCCGGCTGACGGCAAGCTGATCACCCCCTTCGCCAGCTTTGACGAAAGCGCATTAACCGGGGAGTCGATCCCCGTTGAGCGCAGCGCCGGAGAGAGCGTTCCGGCTGGCGCCACCAGCGCCGACCGTCTGGTGCAACTGAGCGTCATCTCCAAACCGGGCGACAGCGCGATTGACCGCATCCTGCGTCTGATTGAAGAGGCGGAAGAGCGTCGCGCGCCGATCGAGCGCTTTATCGACCGTTTCAGCCGTATCTATACCCCGGTGATTATGGCGATTGCGCTATTGGTCACGCTGGTGCCGCCGCTGTTGTTCTCCGCCTCGTGGGAAGAGTGGATCTACAAAGGGCTGACCCTGCTGCTGATTGGCTGCCCGTGCGCGCTGGTGATATCCACCCCGGCGGCGATTACCTCTGGCCTCGCCACCGCCGCACGCCACGGCGCGCTGATTAAGGGCGGCGCGGCGCTGGAGCAACTTGGCCTGATTCGCCAGATGGCGTTTGATAAAACCGGCACGCTGACCCTCGGTAAACCGCAGGTGACAGCCATTATCGCCACCGCTGAACTGAGCGAAGACGCGCTGCTGGTACAGGCGGCATCCGTGGAGCAAGGCTCAACGCATCCGCTAGCACAGGCGGTGGTGCGTGAAGCGCAACAACGGAATTTGGCCATCCCGCAGGCAACCGCGCAGCGAACACTGGTGGGCTCGGGCATTGAAGCGGAAGTAGAGGGTCAGCGCATCGTTATCTGCGCCGCAGGAAAATTCCCGGCCGAAGCGCACCAGGCGCAGATTCAGCAGTTAGAAAATGAGGGTAATACCGTTGTGCTGGTCACCCGCGACGACACACTGCTGGGCATTCTGGCGCTGCGCGATACGGTACGCAAAGAGGCTCGCGAAGCGATTGATGGCTTGCGCGAATTGGGTATTCAGGGCGTGATTCTGACTGGCGATAACCCACGCGCCGCGAAAGCGATTGCCGATGAGCTGGGCATGACTTACCGCGCTAACCTGCTGCCTGCGGATAAGGTGAAAGAAGTCACCGCGCTAAACGTCCAAGGCCCGCTGGCGATGGTTGGCGATGGCATCAACGATGCCCCGGCGATGAAGGCAGCGGCAATGGGGATTGCGATGGGCAGCGGCACCGACGTGGCGCTGGAAACCGCCGACGCCGCGCTCACCCACAACCGTCTGACCGGGCTGGTGCAGATAATTCGCCTGGCGCGCGCCACTCACGCCAACGTGCGGCAAAATATCGCCATTGCGCTGGGGCTGAAGGGGATTTTCCTCGTCACCACGCTGCTGGGCATGACCGGGCTGTGGCTGGCGGTGCTGGCGGATACCGGAGCGACGGTGCTGGTGACGCTGAACGCGCTGCGGCTGCTGCGCAGAAAGTAGCGAGCCAACCCGGCCTACCGCTGTAGGCCGGGTGGCACCCTGAACGTTTACTCGTTGATCGCCGCAAGAATCACCAGCTGGTCGCTCACGAATTTCTTCGCTGCCGGTGAGCTTGCCGCCGCAAGCTCTGCCTGCAAGGTCGCCTGCTTTTGCTTCTTCGCCTGTGGGTCGCTAAACAGTAGCGCTTTCACATTGAACGACGCCACGTTGCTATAGCGTCCATCGTCGCTCATCGGCACGCTGATTTTGCCGTCATTCAGCAGATTTTCGACGATCTTACGTTCACGATCGTAACCTTCGAGCCCAACCAGCTGCCAGCGCTGTACCGCCTGCCCCTGATAGTGACCTTTTTTCACCTCCGTCAGGTAGCGGATGGTCAGATTGCGGATGGTGCCCGCCTCTTCGCCATATTCCGCCTTGCTATCCGACAGTACCGGGAACTGCATGCCTTCCAGCACGCCGCCTTTTTGCGTCAGGTGACCCATGCGGTAGCTGTTCATCCCGAGACGAATTGGCGTGCTGTCCGTCACCGGCGTACCATCCGCCAGTTGCAGATCGCGAATACGCTGCCCGGCAGGCTGGCGCAGGTCAATCTTGTAGGTCACGCCGTCGAAGAAGTCGTTGGTGGAATATTTTGACGCCCGGCGCTGCGGGTTAAAGCTGTAGGTGACGTCACCATCATGCAGCTGATTGAAGTAACCCGCCGACCACTCCATGTACTTTTTCAGCTCTTTGCCGGTCAGCTGATACACGGTAATTTCGCCGCCCGCATACTGATAGTTAAAGGCGATATCTTTTGCCGTAATGGTGCCCACATTCAGTTTGGGTCGGTCGTTATCAATTTGCAGGGCAATCACCTGCGCCTTCGGCGCATAGTGGCGGCTGGCTTCCTGATACAGCTTGCTAATACCGGTGTCCTGAATATGGACCTGCGGAATGCCTTTCACCGCATCCGGCGGCACCAGATCCTGACCAGTCAGTTGCGCGATCGGCCGATTGGCGTTGGCGCGCAGGATTTTGTGGTACGGCTGATAGACCTCTTCCAGCGCCTTGTCTGACGCCATGCCTTTGATGGAATAGGTGTAGCTGTCTTTGTTGATCAGCACATATTTGCCGTTGTGCTGCTCAAACTGCAGGTCGATACGCGACAGCGCGCGGCCGTATTTATCCGGTTCGGTCACGATGACGCCGTTAATCACCTCTTTATCGACCTTCACGTGCATGTGCCCGGCGACGATGGCCGCCAGCTCAGGGTTAGCGCGCGCGATATCCCCGACGCCGGTTCCCGGCCGCTGGTTCTCGTTATCGATCCCCATGTGCGCCACCAGCACGATGGCATCCACCTCGCCCTGAATCTGCTGGATGGTTTGCTTCACCGCCTGTACCGGGTCGGTAAAGTTAAGCCCTTTGACGCGGTCGGTGCCTTTAGCGAACTCAGCGGTCATCGGCGTATCCATACCGATAATGCCGATCTTCACCCCCTGACGTTCAATGATTTTATACGCGGGCAGATAAGGTTTGCCGCTGTCCCACAGAATATTCCCGGCAAGCGCCGAGCCTTTAAACTGGTTCAGCGAGGTCGACAGCGACGTCAGGCCAAAGTCGAACTCATGGTTGCCCATCACCCAGACGTCATAGTCCAGGGCGTTAAACCCGAGGATCATCGGGCTGGTTTTGTCGTTTTTGAAGGTTTCGACAAAGTTGCCCTGAATGGTGTCGCCCGCGTCGACCAGGATGACGTTCGGCTGCTGGCTGCGCACTTCGCGCACCTGAGTCGCAATCTGGCTCAGGCTGCCCGCCAGATTTTCGGTATCCGTCGAGTAATCCCAGGGGACGAAGGTGCCATGGAGATCGGAAGTGCCCAGAATCGTGATATTGACCGGTTCAGCCATCGCCGTAGAGGTACCTAAACAAAGCAGCAGTGCTAAGAGTGATTTTTTCATTGTTATTTGTGGTGCCGGAAGGGAAATGAGGGGAAATTATGCGATTCACATCAATAATTTGGCCAGAGGCTTTACAGGGTAAACAATAAAACTGAGAGGCAGTTCAAGGTTAGGCGGGCTAGCGGAAGGGAAATGGCGGCCACGGTTTGAAAACAGTCCGGGTAAGGCCGCCGTTCGCGATTAATGGCTCTTGCGCAGCAAATACTGATACGGCAGCGACGCGGTCTGCTGGGCAATCAGCTCATGTTCCATAAAGCGGCAAAAGCCGGGAATATCGCGCGTGGTGGCGGGATCGTCGGCGATAATCAGCAACGTTTCACCCACCGGCATCGTGCGTACGGTTTTACGCACCATCATTACCGGCTCCGGGCAGCGCAGCCCTTGCGCGTCTAAGGTATGATCGGGGCTGGAGAACAAATCGGTCATTATCATCTCGTCATCATAAAAAACGCGCCTAGTTTACGCCGACGGCGCGACGACGCAACCAGGTTAACGATTGCGCGAAAAACAACCATTGCAATGACGTACGAAAGCAGTATCATTCCGCCCCTGCAATGAGTTTGCAGTTTATTGGGTTCCCTCACCCCAACCACTAAAAAGGTACAATATGACTCCCTTTACCTCTATACAGCGCCGCCATGCGCTGGTCTGGCTATCGCTATTCCATCTGCTGGTGATCACCTCCAGCAACTATCTGGTGCAGCTGCCGGTAACGATTTTCGGCTTCCACACCACCTGGGGCGCGTTTAGCTTTCCGTTTATTTTCCTCGCCACCGATCTCACCGTGCGCATTTTTGGCGCGCCGCTGGCTCGACGTATTGTCTTTGCGGTGATGATCCCGGCGCTGATGATCTCCTACGTGATTTCATCGCTGTTTTATATGGGCCAATGGCAGGGTTTTGGCGCGCTCGCGCACTTTAACCTGTTCGTCGCCCGTATCGCCGCCGCGAGCTTTATGGCCTATGCGCTGGGGCAGATCCTTGACGTTCACGTGTTCAACCGCCTGCGCCAGAACCGTCGCTGGTGGCTGGCGCCGACGGCTTCCACGCTGTTTGGCAACATCAGCGATACGCTGGCGTTCTTCTTCATTGCCTTCTGGCGCAGCACCGACCCGTTTATGGCCGACCACTGGGTGGAAATCGCCCTCGTCGACTACTGCTTTAAAGTGCTCATTAGCATTATTTTCTTCCTGCCGATGTACGGCGTACTGCTGAATATGCTATTGAAAAGGCTGGCAGATAAATCTGATTTGTCGGCAATGCAGCCAGGTTAAAGGTTCATTTGACGGGTTGTGTTAAGATAGGCGGATGAGCCGTTTATGGCTATTTAGCGAAAGGAAGAAGTCAATGCGCAAATTGGTGAAATATGTTGGTATTGGCCTGCTGGTGATGGGGCTTGCCGCCTGCGACAACAGCGATACCAGCACGCCGGCACAGGGTTCGGCAGCCGCCAGCGATGCTGCGGGTCAGTCGATTAACCTGTTGGACGGTAAGCTGAGCTTCACGCTGCCTGCCGGGATGACCGACCAGAGCGGTAAACTGGGCACCCAGAGCAACAACATGCACGTCTACTCGGATGCCACTGGCCAGAAAGCGATCATTGTTATCGTTGGCGATAGCACCAATGAAGAGCTGTCCGTGCTGGCAAATCGTCTGGAAGAACAACAGCGTAGCCGCGACCCGCAGCTACAGGTGGTGACCAACAAATCCATCGAGATGAAAGGCCACACGCTGCAGCAGCTTGATAGCATCATCTCTGCCAAAGGGCAGACCGCCTACTCTTCCGTAGTACTGGGCAAAATCGACAACAAACTGCTGACCCTGCAGGTGACGCTGCCAGCGGACAACCAGCAACAGGCGCAGGCTGATGCTGAGAAAATCATTAATACGCTGGTCATCAACTAATTTCGCTTGATGATCTCACGGCCTCTCGCGTGACTACGCCAGAGGCCGTTTTTTTAGCCGCCAGCCGAGCAGCAGCGCTACCGCCACCAGCCCCGCCGCCGCCGGAAAGATTGTGGACCCGCCCCTCCCTGGCAAAAACAGCCCGGCCGGCGGCCCGGGGGTG
>NZ_CBDKZX010000105.1:0-10175 GCF_965301105.1 Kluyvera sp. | reverse complement strand
GCGGATGCCCGGGCCATCAACGGTGCCACAGGATTCAAAGGAGTGAATGCGACCAGTTACAGACATTGCAGTGTTATCTCCAGTTCTTCCCTGCGTCCGGCAGGGTGACGATCATGATTTCAGGCCGTCTTGAGTTTATTTTGCTTGTTAACCTGATTATAGAAGTTAGCAGGCAAAATAGGCTCGGAGAGCGTAGAGCACTTATAAGAAAGGCCCCACTGACGTGGAGCCTTTATTGTACGCTTTTTAAATCGCGATTTCAGTCAAATCCATTACATGGACTGAGTGAAGGTACGGGTGATAACGTCCTGCTGCTGTTCTTTAGTCAGGGAGTTAAAACGTACTGCGTAGCCAGATACGCGGATGGTCAGCTGCGGATATTTTTCCGGGTTTTCCATCGCGTCGAGCAGCATTTCACGGTTCATGACGTTCACGTTCAGGTGCTGACCACCTTCGATGGACGCTTCGTGGTGGAAGTAACCATCCATCAGACCAGCCAGGTTGGTCTTACGAACTTCGTCGTCTTTACCCAGTGCGTTCGGAACGATAGAGAAGGTGTAAGAGATACCATCTTTCGCGTAAGCAAACGGCAGTTTCGCAACGGAGGTCAGAGAGGCAACAGCACCTTTCTGGTCACGGCCGTGCATCGGGTTAGCACCTGGACCGAACGGCGCGCCAGCGCGACGACCGTCTGGGGTGTTACCGGTTTTCTTACCATAAACCACGTTAGAGGTGATGGTCAGAACAGACTGAGTCGGGATAGCGTTACGGTAAGTAGTCAGTTTCTGAATTTTCTTCATGAAACGTTCTACCAGGTCAACCGCCATGTCATCAACGCGAGGGTCGTTGTTACCAAACTGCGGGTATTCGCCTTCGATTTCGAAGTCGATAGCCAGACCGTCTTCGTCACGAATCGGTTTAACTTTCGCATATTTGATTGCAGACAGGGAGTCAGCAGCAACGGACAGACCAGCGATACCACACGCCATGGTGCGGATAACGTCACGGTCGTGCAGCGCCATCAGAGAGGCTTCGTAGCTGTACTTGTCGTGCATGTAGTGGATAACGTTCAGCGCGGTGACGTACTGTTTAGCCAGCCAATCCATGAAGTGATCCATGCGGTCCATAACTTCGTCGAAGTTCAGAACGTCGCCTTTGATCGGTTCAGATTTCGGACCAACCTGCATTTTCAGTTTTTCATCAACGCCGCCGTTGATTGCGTACAGCATGGTTTTCGCCAGGTTTGCACGCGCACCGAAGAACTGCATTTGTTTACCAACGATCATCGGGCTTACGCAGCAAGCGATAGCGTAGTCATCGTTGTTGAAGTCCGGACGCATCAGGTCATCGTTCTCGTACTGCAGAGAAGAGGTATCGATGGACACTTTCGCGGCGAATTTTTTGAACGCCAGCGGCAGTTTTTCAGACCACAGGATGGTGATGTTCGGTTCCGGAGACGGACCCATGGTGTACAGGGTATTCAGGAAACGGAAGCTGTTTTTGGTGACCAGGGTACGGCCGTCAACGCCCATACCACCGACGGATTCAGTTGCCCAAATCGGGTCGCCGGAGAACAGTTCATCATACTCAGGGGTACGCAGGAAGCGAACCATACGCAGTTTCATGACCAGGTGGTCAATCATTTCCTGAGCTTCTTGTTCGGTGATTTTGCCTGCTTTGATATCACGTTCGATGTAAGCATCCAGGAAGGTGGATACGCGACCGAAGGACATTGCTGCGCCGTTCTGAGATTTAACCGCGGCCAGGTAGCCGAAGTAAGTCCACTGGATAGCTTCCTGAGCGTTGGTAGCCGGACCAGAGATGTCGTAGCCGTATTTAGCAGCCATCTCTTTGATCTGACCCAGCGCACGGTGCTGTTCAGAGATTTCTTCACGCAGACGAATAGTCGCTTCCAAGTTCACACCGTTTTCCAGATCAGACTGGAGAGAGGAGAACTGAGCGAATTTGTCTTTCATCAGGTAGTCGATACCGTAAACGGCGATACGACGGTAGTCACCGATGATACGGCCACGGCCGTATGCGTCTGGCAGACCGGTCAGAACACCGGATTTACGGCAGCGCAGGATGTCCGGAGTATAAACGTCGAACACGCCCTGGTTGTGGGTTTTACGGTATTCGGTGAAGATTTTTTTGATGGTCGGGTCCAGCTCGCGGTTGTACGCTTTGCAGGAACCTTCGATCATTTTGATGCCGCCGAACGGGATAAGCGCACGCTTCAGCGGAGCTTCAGTCTGCAGACCAACAATTTTTTCCAGCGCTTTGTTGATGTAACCAGCGTCGTGGGAAGTGATGGTGGAAGCTACGGCGGTGTCAAAGTCAACTGGCGCGTGAGTGCGGTTTTCCAGTTTAACGCCTTCCATAACGTTGTCCCACAGTGCTGTGGTCGCGTCAGTTGCGCCAGCCAGGAAGGACTCGTCACCCTCATACGGAGTGTAGTTTTTCTGGATGAAGTCACGTACGTTTACTTCATTCTGCCAGTCACCTTTCGCAAAACCTTCCCAGGCTGTGGCTAACTTTTCATTAAGTTCGGACATGTAACACCTACCTATCTTAAGTGGACTTTTTATTTACTGCCTGGAGCAACCATCAATTAATGACGGTCGCCGCCACGCAGGTAAATGACCCAGTATGTCAACCCAACCAGCAAACCGCCGCCGATGATGTTCCCGATGGTTACCGGAATCAGGTTATCGGTGATGAAGTGCATCACGGTCAGGTGAGAGAAACTGTCCGGAGTCGAACCGATAGCGGTCCAGAATTCCGGGCTAGCAAAGTTGCGTATTACGATACCCATCGGGATCATAAACATGTTTGCGATACTGTGCTCAAAACCGCTGGCGACGAACATGGCAACCGGTAAAACCATAATCATGGCTTTATCCATCAGGCTGCGGCCAGAGTAGCTCATCCAGACTGCCAGGCAGACCATCAGGTTCGCCAGGATGCCGAGAGCGACGGCTTCGATAAATGTATGGTGCATTTTGTGGTCAGCGGTTTGCAGGACGTTTAGCCCCCATCCGCCGTTGGCTGTCATGTATTCACCGGACAACCACATCAGCAACACGAACAGCAGCGCGCCGATCAGGTTACCAACATAGACGTTAAGCCAGTTTTTTGCCAGTTGACCCCAGGTGATTCGGCCGCTGGCTTTCGCCACAACGATGAGGACGGTCGATGTAAAGAGGTCAGCGCCACAAATTACGCAAAGAATTAAGCCAAGCGAGAAACAGATACCGCCAATCAGCTTAGCAATGCCGAACGGCATGCCCGCTGTACCTGTGGTTGCGGTAATGTAAAAAACAAAAGCAATCGAGATAAAGACGCCCGCAGTAATCGCCAGATAAAAGGTTTTCAGCGGATGCTTGGTTGCTTTATAGACACCTGCTTCTTCGGCAACTTTGGCCATAGCGGCAGGAAGGAGTAGATCAAAAGGGTTGTCAGCTTTCACACTAACTCTCTCTTTTTATTTAATCGGCGACGAGATACTAACAAAGCATTATAGATGAGAATTTGATGTAGATCATATCTCACCTGGCTAATAGGCCTGAAGAACGCGTGGTTTTTCAACAATCCCTTGCTAACGATATGAATAATAAGGTGAAAATAAATTTTAAGATTTACAAATTCAGTTGAATTTTTTCTTTTACCTTCATTTTATTGGTTAATTAAAATGGAGTAATGATCGTGAAATTTAACAATAAAAGTAAGCTACTAATTATAGTGTTTACTTATGTTTAACTTTATTTTCACAGAATCACGAAGCGAAACGTTGAAATATAAAAAAGGGGCCAGCAAGTGGCCCCGTAATATAGCCCAGGTCGTCGATTAAACCTACTATTTATATGGAGAAACGATCACTTCGCCCAGAAAGCGGCTTTTGCGCGCTGCAGTTTCTCGTAGGCCTGTAACAGCGACTGATGGGCCGGGAAGGCCTCCAGAGAACCGTCAACCGGCTGTAGGCCATAGAATGCCTCTTCGCCGCTCAGCGCCGCGCTGGCGGCTTCCACCGCATCGGCGCCGTACATACGGACAAACGCGTTCAGATACTGCAGGGGCTCACGTTCTTCTTCCTGGGACAGCAGCAGCAGCGTTTGCAGGCAACGGTAGTAGTTGGCGCGCTCGGCGCTGAATACCGAGGCGTTGAACTCCATGGTCCATTCCGTCCAGATCAGCGCCTGTTCCAGGTCGCCGCCCGCCAGTGCCAGCATGGCTTTCAGTTCGCCAATACGCAGGGTGTACCAGCCGTTGTTTGGACCGGTCGCCAGACCCAGCAGTTCGCGCACGCGGGTAAAGTCGTCCAGCCCTTCATCGTCGAGCTGCTCGATCAGATTCAGGTACTCTTCTTTCTCCCACTGGCTGCCCGGCAGGGAGAGGATCGTTTCGCGCAGATGGCTACCCATATTGTTGTTTGCCAGCCACAGATCTTCAGCAGGATAAATATCGGACATGCCCGGTACGATGATGCGGCACGCGTAGACGCCAAGGTGCTCGTAGTCGGCGATGTACACTTCTTTATCTTCTTCTTTGAAGATAGCCATCAGCGTAGCGAACTCTTCTTCGGTTGTGCCGGAGAAGTTCCAGTCGGCGAACGGATAGTCGGCGTCCTGCTTGAACATATCCCAGGAGATCAAACCGCTGGAGTCAATGAAGTGGGTTTCCAGGTTGGTATGCTCAGCCACTTCTTCGTCATCGAAGGTCGGCGGCGTGAACACGTCGAGATCTTTCAGACCACGACCCTGTAGCAGCTCGGTTACCGTACGCTCCAGCGCGACGCCAAAGTCCGGATGCGCGCCAAAGGAAGCAAAGCAGGTACCGTTTGCCGGATTGAACAGCACGACGCAAATCACCGGGTATTTGCCGCCCAGAGAGCCGTCGTAGGCGAAGATCGGGAAACCTTCCGCTTCCAGCGTTTTGATGGATTCCACCACACCCGGATAGCGTGCCAGCACTTCGGCCGGAATCTCCGGCAGGCTGATACTTTCCGCAATGATGCGGTTTTTCACGTGGCGTTCGAACACCTCCGACAGACCCTGAACGCGGGCTTCGTTACGGGTGTTGCCCGCCGACATGCCGTTGGAAACGTACAGGTTCGCGACGATGTTCATCGGGATATAAATGGTTTCACCATCGGACTGACGGGTAAACGGCAGGCCGCACACGCCGCGATCGTCGTTGCCGGACTGCAGGTCGACCAGCATGCTGGCGGTCAGCTGATCGTCAGGATCGTAGAACGCACGCAGACGCGCGTCGAGCAGGCCTTCCGGCACTTCGTCGTCATCGGTCAACGGGAACCATTTTTCGTTCGGGTAGTGAACGAACGGATCGTTGGCGATTTTGTCGCCCAGCCAGAAGTCGGCGAAGAAATAGTTGGTTGACAGACGTTCGAAGTACTCGCCCAGCGCGGAAGCCAGCGCCGCCTTTTTGGTCGCGCCTTTGCCGTTGGTAAAGCACAGAGAGCATGCCTTATCACGAATATGCACCGACCAGACGTTAGGAACCGGGTTCAGCCAGGAGGCTTCTTCAATATCGAAGCCCAGATCGAGCAGCTTTTGCTGGAAGCGAGCGATGGAATCTTCCAGTGCGGCATCTTTGCCGGGAATATAGGTTTGCGTCATAGCAATCTCTTTTGTCGTACGGAAAGCGCGCAATGATACGGGTTTTGCGTGACGGGTGCTATCTTCGGCGAAAATAAAAGGGGCAGCTATGCTTACTGACGATAACCTACTGTTAAGGCGTCGAAAAATGAAAGCATTTGATCTTCAACGGATGGCATTTGATAAAGCTCCCCCTGAATTTTTAGGTGAAGTGGCGCTAAGGTGCCTCTTTACTTTCGTATTGGTTTTCTTGTTTCTCAAAATTACCGGGCGCCGCGGCGTTCGCCAGATGTCGCTCTTTGAAGTGCTGATTATCCTGACGTTGGGGTCGGCGGCGGGAGACGTGGCGTTTTATGATGATGTCCCGCTGGTACCGGTATTGGCCGTTTTTGTCACTCTCGCGCTGTTGTATCGGCTGGCGATGTGGCTGATGTCGAAAAGCGAGAAAGTGCAGGATCTACTCGAAGGCAAAGCGATTGTCATCGTGAAAGAAGGCCAACTGGCCTGGGAGAACGTGCGGCGAGCGAATCTGACGGAGCTGGATTTTTTTATGGCGCTGCGTCTTAACAGTATTGAGCAACTTGGGCAGGTCCGCCTGGCGATTATGGAAACCGACGGCCAGATTAGCGTGTTTTTTTATCCCGACGATGAGGTAAAACCTGGCCTGTGTATCTTACCCGATAGCCTGACCCAGCGATTTAAAGCGGTGCCTGAGCCGGGAGAGTACGCGTGCGTCCGTTGCAGCTATGTTGTCGGCCTACAGGCGGGGGAGCGCCAATTATGTCCGCGCTGCGCAAATCCGGCATGGACGAAGGTGAGCAGGGCGAAACGCATTGCCTGACAGCGATTTTGTCGGTTTTGTACCGGCAAGACGGCAGAATCTATTGTGTGATGAACGGCGCATTTCGGCGGCAGAAAGTTTTAGACATTGCGGCGCGTGTCACTGAATGATAAAACCAATAGCCACAGGAATAACTTATGCCCACGCGTTGATGACGCGCGAGGCATGCGGTCAGACAACATTGCAATGTGGTGAGGGTTATGGCTCAGGTCTTTAATTTCAGTTCAGGTCCGGCGATGCTTCCGGCAGAAGTTCTTAAACTGGCGCAGAAAGAACTTTGCGACTGGAACGGGTTAGGTACGTCGGTAATGGAAGTCAGCCATCGTGGTAAAGAGTTTATCCATGTGGCGGAGGAAGCAGAAAAAGATTTCCGCGACCTGCTTAATATCCCTTCCAACTACAAAGTACTGTTCTGCCACGGCGGCGGACGCGGTCAGTTTGCCGGCGTTCCGCTGAACATTCTGGGTGACAAAACCACTGCCGACTACGTCGATGCGGGCTACTGGGCGGCAAGTGCGGTAAAAGAAGCCAAAAAATACTGCACCCCGAACGTTATCGACGCGAAAATTACCGTCGACGGCAAGCGTGCGGTTAAACCGATGCGCGACTGGCAGCTTTCCGATAACGCGGCCTATCTGCACTACTGCCCGAACGAAACCATTGACGGCATCGCGATTGAAGAGACGCCGAACTTTGGTAAAGACGTGATCGTTGCCGCTGACTTTTCATCGACCATTCTCTCTCGCCCGCTTGACGTCAGCCGTTACGGCGTTATTTACGCAGGCGCGCAGAAAAACATTGGCCCGGCGGGCTTAACGCTGGTCATCGTGCGCGAAGATCTGCTGGGTAAAGCCCACGTGGCTTGCCCGTCGATTCTCGACTACACCGTGCTGAACGACAACGACTCCATGTTCAACACGCCGCCGACCTTCGCCTGGTATCTGGCGGGTCTGGTCTTCAAATGGCTGAAAGAGCAGGGCGGCGTTGCGGCCATGGACAGCATCAATCAGCAGAAGGCCGATCTTCTGTATAACACCATTGATAGCAGCGATTTCTATCGCAACGACGTGGCCAGCGCCAACCGTTCACGCATGAACGTGCCGTTCCAGCTAGCCGACAGCGCGCTGGACAAAGTGTTCCTCGAGGAATCCTTTGCCGCCGGCCTGCATGCGCTGAAAGGCCACCGCGTCGTGGGCGGGATGCGCGCATCCATCTATAACGCTATGCCGCTGGCTGGCGTACAGGCGTTAACGGAGTTCATGCAGGACTTTGAACGTCGCCACGGTTAATTTTATTTTTTGTTCATCCCCACAGCACCTGTCTGTGGGGTTTTTACTTCTGCTTTTGAGAGTTGAGTTTCATGGAATCCCTGACGTTACAACCTATCGCGCGCGTAGACGGCACGATTAATCTGCCTGGTTCTAAAAGCGTGTCGAACCGTGCGCTGCTGCTGGCGGCGCTGGCGCGTGGCACCACCGTCCTGACAAACCTGCTGGACAGCGATGATGTTCGCCACATGCTGAACGCGTTGAAAGCGCTGGGAATTCACTACACCCTGTCTGCCGATCGTACCCGCTGCGAAGTGACCGGCAACGGCGGCCCGCTGCAGGCGCCCGGCGAGCTGGAGCTGTTCCTGGGTAATGCCGGCACCGCCATGCGTCCGCTGGCTGCCGCGCTGTGCCTCGGCGCAAACAATATCGTGCTGACCGGCGAACCGCGCATGAAGGAGCGTCCGATTGGCCACCTGGTCGATGCCCTACGTCAGGGCGGTGCGCAAATTGAGTATCTGGAGCAGGAAAACTACCCGCCGCTGCGACTGAAGGGCGGTTTTAACGGCGGTAACGTTGAGGTTGATGGCAGCGTTTCCAGCCAGTTCCTGACCGCGCTGCTGATGACCGCACCGCTGGCGCCGCAGGACACCACCATTAGTATCAAGGGTGACCTGGTCTCCAAACCGTATATTGATATCACCTTGCACCTGATGAAAACCTTCGGTGTTGAAGTTGAAAACCAGAATTACCAGCGCTTCGTCGTGAGCGGTAATCAGCAATATGTGTCTCCTGGACAATATCTGGTAGAAGGCGACGCCTCTTCAGCTTCTTACTTCCTTGCGGCCGGGGCGATTAAAGGTGGCACCGTGAAGGTGACCGGTATCGGCCGCCACAGCGTACAGGGCGATATTCGCTTTGCTGACGTGCTGGAGAAAATGGGCGCAACCATCACCTGGGGCGATGACTACATTGCCTGCACCCACGGCGAGCTGAACGCAATTGACATGGATATGAACCATATCCCTGACGCGGCGATGACGATTGCCACCGCGGCGCTGTTTGCCAAAGGCACGACGACGCTGCGTAACATCTATAACTGGCGTGTGAAAGAGACTGACCGCCTGTTCGCGATGGCGACCGAACTGCGTAAAGTGGGCGCTGAAGTTGAAGAAGGTGAAGACTATATTCGTGTGACACCGCCTGCGACGCTGAATTTTGCGGAAATCGGCACCTATAACGATCACCGTATGGCGATGTGTTTCTCGCTGGTGGCGCTGTCGGATACCCCAGTCACCATCCTTGACCCGAAATGTACGGCGAAAACGTTCCCGGACTATTTCGAGCAGTTGGCGCGTATTAGCACCCTGGCTTAGTGCTTTCTCTCATGTCAAACGCCGGCCTGATGTCGGCGTTTTTTTCGGACTTTTTGCGGCTAAAAATTAAATCATTGCCACTTTCCGGGCTAGCTCACGCCAGGCCCACTATACTTGTCTATTCTCCTGCTATTGATAGGGCTAATTCTGGAATTCGCAGACAAAGGTAACCGTCTGGCGCAGAGATGCGTATAATGCGCGGCGTTTACGTTATGTATGCCTTTTATTAAGGAGAGTGAGATGACGGCAATTGCCCCGGTAATTACCATTGACGGCCCGAGCGGCGCAGGTAAAGGCACGCTGTGCAAAGCGATGGCAGAAGCATTGCAATGGCATTTGCTGGACTCCGGCGCTATCTATCGCGTGCTGGCGCTTGCGGCGCTGCATCACCATGTTGATGTGAACTCGGAAGACGCATTGGTTCCGCTCGCGGCGCATCTGGACGTACGTTTTGTCTCTACTGATGGCGCGCTGGAAGTTATCCTTGAAGGGGAAGACGTTAGCGGCGAAATTCGCACTCAGGAAGTGGCTAACGCCGCTTCACAGGTGGCTGCCTTCCCGCGCGTGCGTGAAGCGCTGCTGCGTCGTCAGCGCGCTTTCCGCGAAGCGCCGGGCCTGATTGCCGACGGCCGCGACATGGGCACCGTGGTGTTCCCGGACGCCCCGGTCAAAATCTTCCTCGATGCCTCATCGGAAGAACGTGCGCAACGCCGCATGCTACAGTTGCAGGAAAAGGGCTTTAGTGTTAACTTTGAGCGCCTTTTGGCAGAGATAAAGGAGCGAGACGACCGCGATCGTAATCGTGCCGTTGCGCCGCTGGTTCCTGCCGCCGATGCTTTAGTGTTGGATTCCACCACCTTAAGCATTGAGCAAGTAATTGAAAAAGCGTTAGACTATGCGCGCCAGAAATTGGCAATCGCGTAAGACGCGACCGAATTTGCAGTACCCCCGTTGCAAAGGATTGACAGCGGGTATGTGAAACAACCCCATCCGACAAGGTGTCAGGTGGACGTTAATATTAACCTGAAGATTAAACATGACTGAATCTTTTGCTCAACTGTTTGAAGAATCCTTA
>NZ_CBDKZX010000104.1:0-10184 GCF_965301105.1 Kluyvera sp. | reverse complement strand
CAAGCGACATCCTGTTAGAAAAGGGCTGGCCGAAAGGCTGGCCCTTTTTTTATCCTCAAACGCACCATGCGTTAACATTTGGTTGTTAAATCATTTACAATGCCCTCATTCATTGGAGGGTAGTGTGAGCGGCAGAGCATCCAACATCACAGCACTGAAACAGTGGGCCGCCAGGCTTGCGCTGTTGGCTATGGCGCTGATTATCTTTGCTCCGCTGGTCTCTGTGTCGCTACAGCAATCGCCGATGAGCGCGATGCCTGGTATGCACCATGACATGACCATGCCGATGCCCACTCATCATTCGATGCCGGACAGCATGCCCATCGACCACGGTGAGGCCTGTGGCTACTGCGTGCTGTTGGCCCATGTTCCCGGCATGATGCTGGCGCTGTGCGTACTGCTGTGCGCGCTGTTGCTGCGCGTGACGATTACCGCTTTCCCGCCTCTGGTGACCCACTGGCGCTATTTCCCCTGGCTCTTCCCCGATACCCGCGCGCCGCCGCATTTGTCTGCTTTACCTGCTTAAAAATGATAAATGACGCCTTAGCGTCACACCTCTTTTCGCATGTATGAAGGAAGAGTATGACAACCTGCACCTCGCGGGCGGCCTGGGTGCACCTGCTGCGCCGCCTGCATTTTTTTATCGGTCTGTTTGTTGGGCCATTTATTTTCGTCGCGGCCCTGACGGGCACACTGTATGTCGCCACGCCGCAGCTAGAGAACCTGCTGTATCGCGATGCGCTACACGGCACCGTTGGCGGAGAGCGGCAGCCAATAGCCGTGCAGATTGCGGCTGCGGAACGCGCATTGAATACGCCGTTGCGTCTGAGCGCCGTTCGACCTGCGTTGGAAGCGGGTGAAACCACACGCGTGATGTTTGCCGATCCGGCGCTTCAGGCCTCGGAAAATCGCGCCATCTTTGTTGATCCGGTAACGTTGGCGGTGAAAGGCGATATGACGGTCTATGGCACCAGCGGTATTTTACCGCTGCGTCAGTGGATTGATTATGCGCATCGCTCGCTGCTGCTGGGGGATATGGGGCGTTTGTACAGCGAGCTGGCCGCCTCGTGGATGTGGGTGGCGGCGTTGGGGGGAATCGTTCTTTGGGCCTTTACCCGCCCTAAGCGGCGCATTAAAAATCGTCTGCAGAATACGCGCCGCGTTCATGTCACCCTTGGCTGGTGTCTACTGGCGGGGATGCTGCTGTTCTCCGCCACTGGCTTAACCTGGTCGCAGTGGGCCGGAGGGAATGTCGATAAGCTGCGCGCTGCTTTTGGTTGGCTGACACCGCAGGTCAATACCCAACTGCACGGCGGTGAGATGATGGCGATGGATCCTCATGCGGAGCATCGCGGCCATGCTGACGAGATGATGCCGCATGCCTCGCCGATCGCCTGGGATCGGATCGATGCCGTCCTTAACGTTGCTCAGCGCGGCGGCATCGATGCAACCCATCTGGAGATCCGCCCGCCGCGCAGCGCCGATCGCGCGTGGACGGTAACTGAGATCGACCGACGCTGGCCCACGCAGGTCGATGCCGTAGCGGTCGATCCGCACTCTCTGGCGATTATCGACTACACGCAGTTTGCTGATTTCCCGCTGATGGCAAAGCTCACGCGCTGGGGTGTTGATTTCCATATGGGGATCCTGTTCGGTTTACCAAACCAGCTTTTGTTGATCGCCTTTGGGCTGGCGCTGTGCGTGGCGATTGTGATGGGCTATCGGCTCTGGTGGATTAAACGTCCAGCTCAGATATCGATCAGCCCGCTGCAAACGCTGACGCAAAGCTGGCTGGCATTGGCGCTGCCTGCGCGTACTGTAACACTTGTCGTCACCGTGGCACTTGGTCTGGCGTTGCCGGTGATGGGGGCAAGTTTGCTGCTGTTTGTTGCCATTGACTGGGGGCGCTGGCGCAGCAGGGTCGCACAGGGATTATCGCGCGTAGCTGAATAGCGCGCTTAACTCAGGGTGAACGCATTGGCGTTCGCCCTTTTTTATACCTCTTAATTAAAAGTGTAATTATTATTGTACACTTTAACGGCGATTATTTTGCCGTTAATAGGGTGGTGTAAATAATAATTTACGTATTTTGGATTGATATCTTTACTCGTTGTGATATTGTGAGTTCACCTCATTGAGGAAACAACTATCGCAAACGAGCCATAACAGGTAATGCCATCATGCAAAAAGACGCGCTGAACAACGTAAATATCGCCGATGAACAGGTTTTGATCACCCCGGATCAGCTGAAAGCTGAATTCCCGCTCACCGTTGAGCAGGAAGCGCAAATCGCCCAGTCACGTAAAACGATTTCTGACATTATCTCCGGTCGCGATCCGCGTCTGTTGGTAGTGTGTGGGCCTTGCTCCATCCACGATCCTGAAGCTGCCATCGAATATGCGCGTCGATTTAAAACACTGGCGGAAGAGGTCAGCGATAGCCTCTACCTGGTGATGCGCGTCTATTTTGAGAAGCCGCGTACCACCGTCGGCTGGAAAGGGCTTATCAACGATCCGCACATGGATGGCTCGTTTGATGTGGAAGGCGGACTGAAAATTGCCCGTCGTCTGTTGGTTGAACTGGTCAGCATGGGGCTGCCGCTGGCAACCGAAGCGCTGGATCCGAACAGCCCGCAGTACCTGGGCGATCTGTTCAGCTGGTCAGCGATTGGCGCGCGTACCACAGAATCACAAACTCACCGCGAAATGGCTTCTGGCCTGTCAATGCCGGTCGGTTTCAAAAACGGCACCGATGGCTCGCTGGCGACCGCGATCAACGCGATGCGCGCTGCGGCGATGCCGCACCGTTTCGTGGGTATCAACCAGGCCGGTCAGGTTTGCCTGCTGCGCACTCAGGGCAACCCGGATGGTCACGTAATTCTGCGCGGCGGTAAAAAGCCGAACTACGGCCCGGAAGATGTCGCGCAGTGTGAAAAAGAGATGGAACAGGCGGGACTGCGCGCATCGCTGATGGTAGATTGCAGTCATGGTAATTCCAATAAAGACTACCGTCGTCAGCCTGCGGTAGCGGAATCCGTTGTCGCGCAGATCAAGGACGGTAACCGTTCCATTATTGGTCTGATGATTGAAAGCAATATTCACGAAGGCAATCAGTCTTCCGAGCAGCCGCGCTGTGACATGAAATACGGCGTATCGGTAACCGATGCATGCATCAGCTGGGAAACGACCGATGCGCTGCTGCGTGAGCTCGACAAGGATTTACGCGGCCATCTGGCGGCTCGTCTGGCGTAAGAGGATTGTATGGTTGCTGAACTGACCGCGCTACGCGATCAAATTGATGAAGTGGATAAGGCGCTGCTGAACCTGCTGGCGAAGCGTCTGGAACTGGTGGCGGAAGTTGGCGAAGTCAAAAGCCAGTACGGCCTGCCGATTTATGTTCCGGAACGTGAGGCTTCAATGCTGGCTTCGCGTCGCAAAGAGGCTGCCGCATTAGGCGTGCCGCCGGATTTGATTGAAGACGTGCTGCGTCGGGTGATGCGCGAGTCCTACTCCAGCGAAAACGACAAAGGCTTCAAAACGCTCTGTCCGTCGCTGCGCCCGGTGGTGATTGTCGGCGGCGGCGGCCAGATGGGGCGGCTGTTTGAAAAAATGCTGACCCTGTCCGGCTACCAGGTGCGGACGTTGGAAAAAGAAGACTGGGCAAACGCGCCAGAAATGGTGGCGGATGCCGGTATGGTCATCGTCAGCGTGCCAATCCATGTGACTGAACAGGTGATTGCGAAGCTGCCGCCATTACCTGCGGACTGCATTCTGGTGGATCTGGCCTCGGTGAAAGCCGGGCCGATTCAGGCGATGCTGTCGGCACATTCGGGGCCTGTTGTGGGGCTGCACCCGATGTTTGGCCCTGACAGCGGCAGCCTGGCCAAACAGGTGGTGGTCTACTGCGATGGTCGCCAGCCTGAAGCCTATCAGTGGTTCCTTGAGCAGATTCAGGTTTGGGGCGCGCGTTTGCACCGTATCAGCGCGGTTGAGCATGACCAGAATATGGCGTTTATCCAGGCGCTGCGTCACTTTGCGACTTTCGCCTATGGCCTGCATCTGGCGGAAGAGAACGTGCAGCTGGAACAACTGCTGGCGCTCTCTTCACCGATCTACCGCCTGGAGCTGGCGATGGTAGGCCGTCTGTTTGCCCAGGATCCGCAGCTGTACGCCGACATTATTATGTCGTCCGGCAACAACCTGGCGCTGATCAAACGCTACTACCAGCGTTTTGGCGAGGCAATTGGCCTGCTGGAGCAGGGCGATAAGCAGGCGTTTATCGACAGCTTCCGTAAGGTGGAACACTGGTTCGGCGACTACGCGCAGCGTTTCCAGAGTGAGAGCCGCGTCCTGTTACGCCAGGCGAATGACAGTCGGCAGTAATCGAAAACTGTATATACTTGAAAGCCAGGGGAAATCCTCTGGCTTTTTTTATGGGATGAAGACGATGGCTGAAGCAAACCTGCTGTTTGATTACACCGGACATCTGCCGGAATGCCCGACCTGGAGTGACGCCGAGCAGGCGTTGTACTGGGCGGACATCATGGAGTGTGAAATTCACCGCTATGTGCCCGCAACGGGCGACCACCAGATCTTACAGTTCCCGGAAGAGGTGGGCTGTTTTGCGCTGCGGGAGAAGGGGGGCTTTATCGTCGCGCTACGCAGCGCAATCTGGCTTGCCGATAGCCGCGGTCTGCTCCAGCATAAAATCTGCGATAATCCAAGCAATCCACAGCTGGCGCGCTTTAATGACGGTGGCACCGATCGCGATGGACGTTTTTATGCCGGTACCTTCTGGGGGCCGGGTGATTACAACGGTGCGCTGTTGGTGAGGGTCGATAACCAACTGAGGCCAAAGGTGATTCAGTGTGATATTCACGGCGCGAACGGTCTGGCATTCAGCGCGGATAAACGCTGGATGTACACCTCGGATACGCCGAACGGGGTGATTTATCGTACGCCGTTGGACGCCGACGGCGAGCCGGGAACTCGGGAGATTTTCCGCTTGTTTAAAGACGGTGAGGGGATCCCGGACGGCGCGGCCATCGATGAAGAAGGCTGTTACTGGAGCGCGATGTTTGACGGCTGGCGAGTGGCTCGCTTCTCGCCAACGGGAGAGCAGCTTGCGGAATATCGTCTGCCGGTGCGTTGCCCGACAATGGTCTGTTTCGGTGGCGCGGATATGCGTACGCTGTTTATTACCACGACGCGTGAGAATATGTCGGCTGATGAGGTGGCGAAGTATCCACTGTCCGGCGCTATCTTCACCCTGCCTGTGGCGGTGGCAGGGATGAAGAAACGGCCTTTTATCGAACGTTAGACCGGGTCGACCGGTACGACGTTTTCGCTTGGGTAGCAACCCAGCACTTTCATCGAGCGGGTAATACCGGAAAGCTCTTTCAGCGCCTTTTGCATCGGCAGCGCGTCCAGGTTCGCCTGGACGTCGAGATAAAACATCTCTTCCCACGGATTGCCGTGAATCGGGCGCGATTCGAGCTTGGTCATGATCAGGTTGTGATTACGCAATACCAGCAGCGCTTCAACCAGCGCACCGGCCTGCTGCCCGGTGGCGATCAGCAGGGTGGTTTTCGCTGGCACCTGGTCGGAGACGTTCACCGCCTTGCGCGCCAGAACCAGAAAACGTGTGATGTTCTGCGTCTGATTTGCCTGGCAGTGTTCCAGCACCTGCAAACCATACAGCTTGCCGCCGGCTTCGCTACCCAGCGCCGCGACGGTTGGTGAGTTGGCCTGCGCCACTTTCTCCATTGCTGCCGAGGTGCTCTCGGTGTACTCAATTTTCCACTGCGGATAATGGCTCAGGAACTGGCTGCACTGCTGGAACGGTTGCGGGTGGCTATACACCATCTCAATGGTGTCGAGTGTGGTTGTACCGTTTACCAGCACGCAGTGGTCGATAGGGACCGTCATTTCACCCACGATCGACAGGCTGGTGTGTTGCAGCAGGTCGTAGACGTCGTTAATACCGCCGGAGCTGGTGTTTTCAATCGGCACCACGGCGTAGTCAGCCTGGCCGGTCTCAACCTGGTTAAAGATATCGGCAAACTTCAGGCAGCCGCTTTCGATGAACTGCTCAAAGTGGCGGGCCGCGTACTGGCGGGCCGCCAGATGAGAGTAGGAACCTTTCGGGC
Organism: Kluyvera sp.; assembly: GCF_965301105.1. Taxonomy (NCBI): domain Bacteria; kingdom Pseudomonadati; phylum Pseudomonadota; class Gammaproteobacteria; order Enterobacterales; family Enterobacteriaceae; genus Kluyvera; species Kluyvera sp. The sequence goes on along the minus strand of NZ_CBDKZX010000104.1, from coordinate 4,036 downwards.
CAAGAAACGCGATACGCGCTGAATGTGGGTTAATCTTATTCAGGTGCTGCTGGAGCAGCGTTTGCTGGGTAAGCACGGAATCTTCAATGATGAGCTGGAACAGGCGGGTGATGTAGTGCGCGTCAAGCTGGTGGGTTTTGCCCAGCGTAATCAAGCGCTCCAGCAGATCACGCTCGCGATCGATGTCGCGGACCGGGCGGTGAGAGGCCAGCTTGGCTTTACCGACCTCAATAGCCAGACCACGGCGCTCGGCCAGCAGGCTCACTAATTTCTCATCAAGGGCGCTTATCTTATCGCGTATCGCCAGTAACGGGTTTTCCGAAGTCATCATGTTTGCCTTTCTTGTTATCAATAAAAAAGGCCCCCCGGTGTGGGAGGCCTTATTGTTCGTCTTCGCATTCTTTATCACACGACGAAACGCCTCCCATTCAGGGGAAGGTAAAAAAGAATGCGAAGAAAAACGGTAGAAGTTTCACTATCAGGTTAAATCCTTAGCGTGATGAGGTTTTACAGTACTCGTTCTGTTTTCGTTCTGTCAATAAAAAACGCGCCCGAAGGCGCGTTGGCGATACACATTAAAGTACAAAGTTCAGTTTACTCTTCTTCAACTTCTTCTACGAAGCTTGCGTCTTTCACCGACGTTGCGGCGCGACGGGCTTCCCCTTTGTGTTGCACCTTATTGAGCTGCCGTTCCAGCTTGTTGATCAATTCGTTAATGGCGGTATACATATCTTCATGTTTCGCACTGGCGACCAGATGCCCGTTCGGGGTGTTCATCGTGGCGTCCGCTACAAATCCCTGTGGCTCTTTGGACAGAATGATATGCGGGTTGATTAAGTGGGTTTGCCATTTTTCCAATTTTGCGAGACGGTCTGCGACATGCTGGCGAATAGCCGGAGTAATTTCCATTTGTTTACTGGTAATGTTCATTGTCATAAATTTTACCTCTTGTCTTTCCGTCTTGGTGATTCCAGCATACCTCGGATTTGCTTAAAATGTGTGATAAAGATCACATTATTTTGTCGCTTTTTGTCAGCGCATTCATTTTGTGAGTCAAGACAGGAAGAAGTGATTTTTTACTTGTCGATTCGGGAAAATACAGCCATATTTGATAGGATGACCTAGCGCTAAACCGCTTCAGCAAGTCATTAAAACGAATAAAAAAACGGCAGCCATCGGGCTGCCGTTTTGCTTTCTAAGGGGTTTGAATCAGGACTGAGTGCTTTTGCCGTTGGCGGCAATGATTTTCGCGACTTTATCAGCCTGTGCCGTCATCTGCATTTCGCGGTAGGCATTTTCCATCTTCGGCAGAGCATCGCGAGTCGCCTGAGTATCCGGGAAGTTACGCATCATGTTTTCGACGCGGTTTACGACAGCAACCCACGCGCCGCGGGCGGTGTAGTAATCAACAACGGAAAGTTCATACTTCGCCAGACGGTCTTTCAGGAAGATAAGACGTTTGTTGGCGTCGGTGACGTATTGACTGTTCGGGTAGCCGCGCACCAGCTTCGAGAAGTCGTTAAATGCGTCACGGGCGTGCTGCGGATCGCGGTCGGAGCGGTCTACGCCAAAGAAGCCCTGCAGCGCGCTATCGTCCAGCGCCATGTTGGTTAAGCCGCGCATGTACATCACGTAGTCGATGTTCGGGTGCGTCGGGTTCAGACGAATGAAACGGTCAATTGCGGCCTGAGCCAGCGGCAGATCGGCATTTTTGTAGTATGCGTAGATCAGATCCAGCTGTACCTGTTGAGAATATGGCCCGAACGGATAGCGGTTATCCAACGCTTCCAGTTGCGTTATTGCCTGTTTCCAGTTACCGTCCTGCAGCTTTTGCTGAGCAGTTGCGTAGATTTCATTAGGCGGATTATCAGGAACCTCTTCCTTTGAACCAGAGCACCCCGCCAAAGCCAGGCTCAACGTGGCCGCTGCCACCAGATATTTCATGCGCGTCATGACGTTTTGACTTTCCTCAAAATGTTTATACGGGATATTCACAGTTCCTGTTCCCGATTAAGACCAGCTACAATAGCACACTATATTAAACGGCGAAGCCGTAAAAACCCAACGTTAACGAAGAAGCTGTATATGGCACAACGAGTACAACTCACCGCAACGGTGTCCGAGTCACAACTCGGTCAACGCTTAGATCAGGCTTTGGCCGAAATGTTCCCTGATTATTCGCGATCGCGCATAAAAGAGTGGATCCTCGACCAGCGCGTTCAGGTCAATGGCAAAGTTTCAGACAAGCCGAAAGAAAAAGTCATGGGTGGCGAGTCCGTCGCTATCGATGCTGAAATCGACGAAGAGATCCGCTTTGAAGCGCAGGATATCCCACTCGATATTGTATATGAAGATGATGATATCCTCGTCATCAATAAGCCGCGCGACCTGGTCGTTCACCCGGGCGCTGGTAACCCGGATGGCACGGTGCTGAATGCGCTGCTGCATTACTATCCGCCGATTGCCGATGTGCCGCGTGCGGGCATCGTCCACCGTCTGGATAAAGACACCACCGGTTTAATGGTGGTGGCCAAAACCGTTCCGGCGCAAACACGCCTGGTTGAATCACTGCAGCTGCGCGAGATTACCCGCGAGTATGAAGCGGTGGCGATTGGTCACATGACTGCGGGCGGTACCGTTGAGGAACCGATTAGCCGTCACCCGACCAAACGTACGCACATGGCGGTTCACCCGATGGGGAAACCGGCGGTAACGCACTATCGTATTATGGAACACTTCCGTGTGCACACGCGTCTGCGGCTGCGTCTGGAAACCGGGCGTACGCACCAGATCCGCGTGCACATGGCGCACATCACCCATCCGCTGGTGGGCGATCAGGTCTACGGTGGCCGTCCGCGTCCGCCAAAAGGCGCGTCGGATGAGTTCATTTCCGTACTGCGTAAGTTTGACCGCCAGGCGCTGCATGCGACTATGCTGCGTCTCTATCACCCGATCTCGGGGATTGAAATGGAATGGCATGCGCCTATCCCGCAGGATATGGTCGATTTGATCGCCGCGATGCGTGCCGACTTTGAAGAACATAAGGATGACGTAGACTGGTTATGACCAAAATCATTGTCCCGGAATGGCCGCTGCCGCAAGGCGTGGCCGCCTGTAGTTCAACGCGCGTCGGTGGCGTCAGTGAAGGCGCGTGGGATTCTCTGAATCTCGGCGCTCACTGTGGTGATAATCCCGAACACGTTGAGGAGAACCGTAAGCGTATGTTTGCGGCGGGCCAACTGCCGTCGAAACCGGTGTGGCTGGAGCAGGTGCACGGTAAAGATGTGCTGCATCTGACCGGCGAGCCTTATGCTTCGAAGCGTGCGGATGCCTCCTACAGTAATACGCCCGGGACAGTGTGCGCGGTGATGACGGCGGATTGCCTTCCGGTTCTGTTTTGCAATAAAGCAGGAACGGAAGTGGCCGCGGCACATGCGGGCTGGCGCGGTTTATGCGACGGCGTGCTGGAAGAGACCGTTGCCAGCTTCAAAGACACTCCTGAAAATATCCTTGCCTGGTTTGGCCCGGCGATTGGTCCACAGGCTTTTGAAGTCGGCCCGGAAGTGCGTGAAGCGTTTATGGCCAAAGACGCCAACGCGGTTAGCGCATTTCGTCCAGCAGGCGAAAAATATTATGCCGACATCTACCTTTTGGCGCGTCAGCGTTTAGGGAATATTGGCGTCACCGCCGTCTTTGGCGGCGACCGCTGTACTTTCAGCGAAAAGGATGATTTTTTCTCTTATCGCCGCGACCGTATTACGGGTCGTATGGCAAGTTTCATCTGGCTGATATAACCTATAGAATCAAGACGATCCAGAAGGCAGACATTTTTTTCTCATAGACCAGGTCATTTAACCTTGAATAATTGAGGGATGACCTCATTTAATCTCCTGTAGCAAAATTGACCTATATATGGGAGGAGTCATGCGTCTGGATCGTCTTACCAATAAATTCCAGCTTGCTCTTGCCGATGCTCAGTCACTCGCACTGGGGCACGACAACCAATTTATCGAACCTCTTCATTTAATGAGCGCCT
>NZ_CBDKZX010000103.1:10063-10297 GCF_965301105.1 Kluyvera sp. | reverse complement strand
AAATATCTTGATTAAATTTATCTATTTACGAGCACTCTATAAACTTAATAAGTGGGGAGTGATTGTGAAATTTATTGGCGCATCTTCAATTCTTCAAGGAAGAACATCCATCCCTTTATTTGCATCATGTTACTTCTTTGGAATGAGAGGTGCACGTAAGAAAATTAATAATCTTGATGATTTTTCATTTTTATATTCCAGGCCAAAATCGCTAAATGAAGATTATCGATTGGA
>NZ_CBDKZX010000103.1:0-10053 GCF_965301105.1 Kluyvera sp. | reverse complement strand
CTTTTATATGTTGAATGTGATTTGGCTAAAGTAAAACTATTTATTGATGAATGTTTCGAAACTCTCCCGAATAGAATCATAGAAGATTTTGCATATAAGTTATGTGCTAGTAATTTTACTAATGAATCATATTCATATTTCAAAAAGATGAATATGGTAGAGTTGTCAATTAAGGGCCTCACTTTATTTGGCGAGTTAGCTATGTCTTATGGAGAATACGATGTCGCAGTGGCCTGCTTCCAGCAAGCCTGCCTGTCCAGATTGCCTGTTGTTGATCATGAGCTGAAAAAAAGACTCGCGGCAGCAAGAGTTTGGGCCCATGAAGACACTAAACTGCTTATTCGATGCTCTTAGATACAACACCATAACTTATATTTATATTGAGAGATTATTATGTCATTATATTTGAACATTAAGTTTGATAATTCTGTTAACTCAGTTAAATCAATTTTGGTTATTAATGGTGTTGAAGTGCCGATTTCTGGGCGAAAAGAGAAATGGTTTACCAATTTGCCAATTAAAAGTAATGATAAAATAGAGTTGGTTGGTAACGCAGAACATGTTTCATTTGAGATTGTTCCTCATAAAATATTTCATCCTGATCAGGTCGTGTTTGATAAAAAATACGGTATTAAAGAATTTATCCATGAAGGTGGATCTATATTTTATTCCCTTACAGGCAATGTAACTAATCCACAAAAATGCCTTATAACCTTTCCGGGGGTAAGTAACTTCGATAATGTTAATTATCGGTTAAGCGCAATGACATCCCTGCAATCCAGGTTGCATAATACTCTCATTCTTGCTTTCCAGTATAAGGAAAGTGTTTATGGCAACTACATGTATGAGACTGAAAATGGTACTCGTATTAAATCCATTGCTACAAAACTGATTTTGGAATTGGGACAACGTTATAACTTAAATCCTACTGATTTTATTTTTTATGGCAACTCTAAAGGCGCTTCTATTGCAATAGACTATATAGATGAGTTCCCTGACTCTAAATATTTTATAGACATCCCTCAGTTGGAATTATTCAATTATGCGCCACAAAATCCGCTAATGCGATACAGTTTGGGGGAAAAAGCACGACATTACTATAATTATTTGGAAAAACTCCCTGCTTTAAAAAATAAAAATGTGACATATTCATTTGCTGAAAATGATTTTGATGCATCCAGAGGAATGCCGATGAAATCATTCTCTGGTATGAATGTTGTTATGCTTAAAGACATGCCTCACTCTGGTTCGGCAATGGAACTGGTTAAACGACAGTTTTCTAAAGTTATTCAGCTTATTGCAAATCGAGATGCAGTTTCTAAGAAAAACATTGATATGCGATTTGCTTTTGTGAATGGAAAGTTGTTCGCTTCAAGGTTGTTAGGCGCTTTTAAAGAAGAAGTAATGATTAGTAAGGTCTATGCTGAAATTGAATTTTATAACTCAGACAGTAGCTATTCTGTTTCATTAAATAACAAGTTTAATAGTATGTTGTGTGTCTATTGGCAGAAAGGATTTGATATCTTGAAGCATATTCCTGTCGGATCTTATAGAATGAAATTGCATGTTTATTTTGATTTTAAAGAGTTCGTTTACCCATTGAATCAGGGGGTTCAGGTAAATGAGTTAGATGTGACTATTAATACAGTGCAAGAATAAATATTATCCCCCATATTAATATGGGGGTGTTTATGATTGGGCCACTTTAAAGTGGCTTAATAGTTTATTGTAAAAACCATTTACCTTCAGTAATTATCTCTTTGTGATGAGTGGCTTGATACTTCACCATTTCAGGTGATTTCCTACCGTAAAATACTGCATTAATTTGCGTAGTAACACGCAAATATGTACTAAATTTCTTAAATAATCTCATGTCGGGGGTAAAGTTGGATCTCCAGTACTGGTTTAGCTGCCCCTGATAAGTTAGTCCTTTTATATCATACAACGCTTGACCCATCACTTTTAACGGTTTGTTGTGAATCAATGCTGAAAGACCCGCGGTGCTGTTAATCGTTATCACCGCTTTTGCATGTGTCAACATTTTTGGCATTGGTAAATCGTGAACATAAATTATTCGATTACTAACACCATACTGCTTGGCTAATCTTTTGATCAATGGCCCATATAAACGATGCCCACGATCCATTGGATGATGTTTAAACACCAGAAAATCCGTCGGCGATGCTTTTTTTGAAAATGAATACATCACATCATTAATATAGTTACGGATATCCTTGTAAGGGCTATGATTGCGAATTTGACTATCGTTATAGACTTGCAGAATGGCCAAAAAATAGCGCTTATCCAGGGTAGTCTTCAGCAGATCCATGACATGTCGTTCCTTGTAGCGATACCATTGCTTTCGCCAACCAGCTCGGATCCAGCATTTGCCCTCATACCACGGGGAAAAAACTTTGTGATGTCGATATAGAGGAAATTGATTTCGATAAAGCCAACTCACCAGGTAATACCATATAGCATGCAGAATACGTAGCCTGGTTGATGGCTTTAAGCTATGAACCTCAAGTTCAGGCTGTTCTGGTAACTGACGATAAAATTCCGGATCCCGGGGAAGTGAGGAATAGGCATTGACGCCACCACTTTCCAGAGTGATGAAGTGTGGGCGCAGATAACCTTCTTCGAAAGCCAGGAAACGTACGCCTTTGGCTTGTGCCCAGCGTTTTGCCGCCTGGTGTAGCAGGCGGCAGTCACCGAAGCAGAGAATGGTATCGAACGGATATGTCTGCCACGTCTCTTTCAACCAATGTGGGAATTCTCTCGGCGTTTTTTTATATGTCAGGTACTGTCGATTCCGACAATAGAAGCGATCGCCTGCGTTGAAAATGACGTTCACGGCTTCACGCCCCTGCGACTCTAGCCATTCTGCCATGTCATTGAAGAATGGCCCCATTGGTCCCTGCAATAGCAGATAACGTTTTCCAGAGAGGAGAGTGTTAATTGTATTACTGTTCATAGAGAGTCCTTCTCGATATTAGTCCTTCATCGCTTTAAGCAGCATCCGTAACTTTCTTCCCTGCCGCTGCAGATATTGACCAGACCCTCGTTTCATCATCAGGCTTTGCCGTTTTTGCCCAATTAACCAATCCATGGCCATCTCAGGTGGGATGCACTGTTTATTTTCCGGGTGGATATAGATAGGGTAGTTGATAAGCGTTTGATACAGCAGGTCTCTGATAGTAAGGCGATGCTGGCGGCGCTCGCAGATGTACTCATCGGTAGTCAGGCCCCAGCCAGCATAAAAAGGCATACCATAGCAAAAGACTTTTTTGCCGTGCATCAAGGCTTCAAATCCAGATAGCGAAGTCATGGTGTGAACTTCATCCACCTGTTGGATACACTCGATAATATCGGCGTCTAATGCAATACAGTCGGCCAAGCGTTGCATCTCTTCTGGAGAGATATGGCCGGGGCGGTTACCGACCAGAACATCTGGATGAGGCTTATAAATAATAAATGCCTCAGGATTTCGGGTGCGCACGGTATGTAATAGCGTCAGGTTGGTTCTGACTGACTGCGTTCCTCGTGCAATAGAGGCATCGTTCTCTACTTGTCCGGTCACTAACAGTGTGCGCTTACCGTTGGCGTCTGACGGTATTTCCCACCTGTATCCAAGGTTGTATTTACTCAGTTTACTGGCAATTAGTTTCTGCCTCAGAGCCTCCGCCCGTTGCTGCTGCTCTGCCGTTAGATGTGAGTGATTCAGTAAATTTTCGAGATCGCTTCGACGCGTTGCATCATAATAAATACCGGTTTTATCGAGCACGAGGGACAGTGGCGGATGTAAATCCGAGCCCAGCCCGGAAGAGCGCAGAAAACCATCTTCCATTCTCCACACGGGAATGTCGTACTGTGATGCTTTCAACTGCCAGCGTTGCTCTCCTTTTACCCCCCAGACGATACAAGCGCTGGCCTCGTGTCCCTTATGTGAAAAATCAACACTATTGCTCGGTGTTTTCAAAAAGGGTTTTACGATGCTGCTTTTCCACAGCGTCATTCCTGGTGCCCAGAGATGGCCGTTGCGAGTGAGAAGGTGCTTTCGCTGTAAACGAAGGTATTCAAGTACATCAAATAGAGTACCAGGCTGCCCCGTATAGGGATCGATATAACGAGTATATTGCAGCCAGGCTGCGGCAATCAGAGCATTGAGTGGAGCCTTGCCGCGACGAGCGGCAATTTCTTGTGACTGAGGATGTCTGTCGTCAGTAAGCCCCCAACCGGCATACCAGGGAAGGCCAAAGCAGACGACCTTTTTTCCCGCCATTAGCGCTTCAATTCCGTATTGGGATGTTACGGTATAAACATGAGTGACTTGGCTTAGCAGAGATTGTGGGCTGAAATCTTTCGTGATCAATCGAATACGCGGATCGGCCGACAAAGATTCGAAATAGCCTCGCTTTCTACCAGTCAGCACATCCGGATGGGTTTTAACCCAAATCTCGCCGTGAGGATGTTCTTTCTTCGCACAGGCGAGCATTGTTGCAAATTGTTGCTTCGTTGCGCCACCTAAAGTGACTGATACATCACCGTAAGTTTGGTCGACAACTAGCGTTACTTCCCCATAGTGCGTTTCCATAAAAAGAGGGGCATGGTTGTACTTTGAAAGATCGTTTTCGACGATGAATGCTGATGCACGTAAAGCATCACCGTGCAGACTCTGATTCTCGGCTTCCTGCTGGATTAATACTTCCAGGCGACTAGGGCGTCTGGCGTCGTAGTAAATACCCAGATCGTCAACGATTATTCCTAAAGGTGGTGCGCCGTTAACCCCCAGCCCTACTGAGCGTGTAAAACCATCTTCCAGGCGTAACACTGGTACGCCAGCTTTTTGTGCCCGCTCGATAGAACGCTGAGAGGAGGGACGCTCCCCCCAGACTGCAATGGCGTCCACGCTGGCTGGAATAGTGGATAAAAACGAGAGTTTGCTGCACGCTTCGCCTAAAAAGCTTTGAAGGTGCGGGATCTGCCAAATACCCGAAGAGTAGATGCCTATCATCCTGAACGGCTTCCATGTTTGTGATCTTTTCGTGGCGGATACGATCCGCCACGACCTTGGTGTTACAACTCAAGAATAACTTTGGCTGCTACTGCCAGTTGATAAAGTATGGTGGAGATACCGCGAGTGATTTCCAGGTTCTTCGACTCGTACTTCGGCAACACCATAATTTCGTCCCCTGGCTGAATATCATCGACATCATCGGCATTTACCGCAGAGCCATCCTGGTGAATGACAATGATTTTAGATTGTCCAGACTTCTGCGTCAGACCACCGCATTTTTCAATATAATCATCAACATCCAGCTTCTTATCCCAGGAGATAGCGTTGGGGAATAGTACCGAACCGTGGATCATGACCAATGAGGTTTTTTCCGGGATGGTGATAACGTCACCATCTTCTAGTATGACGTTGTCGATATTACTTTCGTTGAGAACGACCTGACCTTTTGGCACCACATTGCGGGCTTTGGCGACGAAACGGCTAACAAGTTGGGCTTCTTGAACACGTAGACGCGCTTCTTCCTGGGTCGCCGATTGTGATGATAGTGATGCTTCTTCCAGTTTCTGTAGGGAAGTGTCTAGCATCTCTTTTTGGCGAGCCGCAACCGAATGGCGGTAAAGCTGAATGTTGTTGAGCTGGGACATGCTGTTCGGACGGATCTGTGTCAGCACTTGTTTCATTGTTGAACCATAGGGCAGCACAATCGCATGTTCTCCGGAATGGGCTCCTTCAATACGAACCTGGATAGTGCCAGCATATCGGTCGGAACTGATAATTAGCTGGTCGCCACCCTGAAGGTTTTTTCCGTATGCGCTGCTTAAGGGATAGTATTCCGTACGTTTCATACTTCCCTGTTTGCGAATGATGGTGAAATGTGTTGAACCAGGCTTGGGGCGTGCCCAGTTCAGCGCTTCTGTTACCGGTATAGTGCTGTCCGCAAACTCGAAATCGTAGCTATTGTAAACGTCGCCTTCAACGCTAAAGGTATATTTGCGCGGCCCGACGACTATCGTATCGCCATCGGCAAATTGTGATAAGTTCAGCGCTCCATTCAATAAAAAATCATAGAGATTGATATGGGAGCGAATGGATTTTCCTCGTTTTACCTCGATATCAATATAACTGCCGCGATCGCTATCAACGCCTCCAGCTTTGCTTAAATATGAAAGCAAAGAATCAGAGGCTACACCACCATAAAGCCCTGGCTTTTTGACGTAGCCTGTGACAAAAACTTTGACGGGTTGAGCCTGTAGCAAAGAGGCATACACGTTGACGTTTGATTGATAAACCTCTTTTACTTTCGCCGTCACCAGGCCGTTTAGTTGGCTGTTGGGTACACCATTAACATTGAGTGGACCCACATTGGGCACGAAAATATTACCTTTGGGGTCAACGGTTAAGGCGCCGTCAAAATTAAAGGCACCCCAAAGACGAATCTGCACCGTGTCTCCCAAACCTAAAACATAATTCGGGTTAAAACCAATGGTGTTTCCGCTGTCTGCAGTGGTGCCAGTGAAGAGTTGTGCACCGAACATTCTGCTTGCTGCTGGTTGTGGCTGCGGTACTGGCGTGTTGTCAAAACCGCTGTTATCAGTGCTGTTTGTCTGCTGAGAAATAAGTGATGGCAATGGTGCGGCACCGGTTAGTTCGGGATCGGCTGTTACTCCAATCGCGTAGGACTGACTTGCCTGCATGAATATAAGTAAGAATATCGATTTTACTAGTTTCATAATAAACTCTATTAAATAGCCGCGGCTATATCAGTCTCTATGGTCTTCAATAATTGCGAGCAATAATTTGGCTGTGCCAAATAGAAGGAAACAGACAAGTAACCAACTTGCCAGAAGATAAGGAGTATTGGGAAATCTCGACTCTTCTGGTAGTTGTGGTGAACTGATGACGGAGAGCGTTTTTAGTTTGCGCGCACTTTCCATACGCGTTTTTTCGATGGATTGCAGCGCCAGTGAGTACAAATCGGTGCTAAATGTTACTTTTGATTTAATATCCTCAAAGTCGGCAGCCATGCTGTTCAACTTTTTGCCTTCTGGGGCAGTAATTTTGCTTTGCTCTTCATCGATTTGCGATTGGAGTGATTTGACCGCATTCTTCGTACTCACAACTTGTGGCGCATCTTCACGCAGATACGTCAGCAGGTTGCGCAGGTCGGCTTCCATTTCTATCTTTTTTGCCAGTAATGTATTAACCAGGGTTGTAGCCGCTTCCGCGGATGCCGCTGGATCTAATATATTATTGTTGTTTTGATAGTTGATTAGCTCTCTTTTGCTTTCGTCTAGCCGCGAACGCATTTGTGCTAACTCATCTTCTGCAAATAGCATTTGTTCGCGTGAAATCTTATGTGACAGCTCGTTGATAAAGCGTTCTGATTCTTTCAGTACCGCTTGGTTGAAGGCCTGGGCGAACTTTGGTGTAAAACCCTGTGTCTGGATTGTCAGTAATCCGGTTTTCTCGTCGTAGTCGACATTTAAACGGCTGCGATAATAGTCCAGGTAGCGCTCTGCGGTAATATCAGCAGATAAATGAAACAGAAAATCCCAGCCACTTTGGCTAAACGCATGATGAAAATCGAGCTTTTTATCCAGCGCTTGCAGCATGTCTGGCGAGTTGATGTACTCTTTCAGATAGAGAGAATCTTCTGCGGAGGAAGGGTTTGAGGCGCCGAGCAATAGACCGAAATTAAGGCTGCTACTGTCGAGATCGTTTGGTCGCTTAACCGCAACGGTAGACTCACTGACGTAGCGGGGCTGGCTGAAAATAACGAGATAGATAATCAGCAAGCACATTGGCGCTGCGATGATGATCTTCCACAGATTTCGCTGTATGTCGAACTGTTGGAATTTCTTTGAAATTTTACGAGCCAGCCTTTTTTTTCTGACAATAAAACCGCCAGACAGCACTTTATTTATTTTCATGAGCTATTCGATGAACTTAATTAATAGATTAGATGGATGGGGTTCTGACAGTGTGAACGAATGTTTATCCGCACCATTTATTCCGTTTGTTCAATCGAAATAACGAATGATAGAGAATGTGATAAAACATCTTATTCCTTTGTGTATTATCAAGTGACGTTTTTGTATTCAATGGATTCCTGTCCATGAATAATGCTCACGAATAATTCAATGCTAATATTTATAGGCATTTTTAGCACAGTCATTAAAACATCACAATACTGATTATATATGATGGATTTTTCTCAACGGAATTGTATTGAATTGGGGTATGTTTTTGTCTGGAGGATGGGTATTTATAGATAAAAAGGCAATGGATTATTTTTTCTCTGAATATTTTTATTTTTAATTTAATTTATATTAAGTAATATTAAGGCGGATGGCGTGCGCCATCCGCTTGGGAGCAATTACTTCGCAATACGTTTGTACTTGATACGCTTCGGCTCCAGCGCATCGGCGCCCAGCGTGCGTTTTTTGTACTCTTCGTATTCGGTAAAGTTACCTTCGAAGAACTCAACCTTACCTTCATCCTGGTAATCCAGAATGTGGGTGGCGATACGGTCGAGGAACCAACGGTCGTGCGAGATAACCATCGCGCAGCCCGGGAATTCCAGCAGGGCGTTTTCCAGCGCGCGCAGGGTTTCGATATCCAGGTCGTTGGTCGGTTCATCGAGCAGCAGCATGTTGCCGCCAACCTGCAGCAGCTTCGCCAGATGCAGACGACCGCGCTCACCGCCGGAGAGTTCACCAACGCGTTTACCCTGATCAACCCCTTTAAAGTTAAAGCGGCCAACGTAGGCACGGCTTGGCATCTCGGTGTTGCCGATCTTCATGATATCCAGCCCGCCGGAGACTTCTTCCCACACGGTTTTGCTGTTATCCATTGCGTCACGGAACTGGTCAACGGAGGCCAGCTTGACGGTTTCGCCCAGCGAGATAGTGCCGCTGTCAGGCTGTTCCTGACCGGACATCATGCGGAACAGAGTGGATTTACCCGCGCCGTTTGGACCGATGATGCCGACAATGGCGCCTTTCGGTACTGAGAAGCTCAGATCGTCGATCAGCACGCGATCGCCGTAGGATTTACACAGGTTGCTGACCTCAACGACTTTATCGCCCAGACGAGCTCCTGGTGGGATAAACAGTTCGTTGGTTTCGTTACGCTTCTGGTATTCGGTGTTGTTCAGCTCTTCAAAGCGCGCCAGACGGGCTTTGCCCTTAGACTGACGGCCTTTCGCGCCCTGACGAACCCACTCCAGCTCTTTCTCAATGGATTTACGGCGAGCCGCTTCCTGAGACGCTTCCTGTGCCAGACGCTGATCTTTCTGCTCCAGCCAGGAGGAGTAGTTGCCTTCCCACGGAATACCTTCACCGCGGTCAAGTTCGAGGATCCAGCCTGCAACGTTATCGAGGAAGTAACGGTCGTGGGTAATCGCCACAACGGTGCCTTCGAAGTCGTGCAGGAAGCGTTCCAGCCACGCCACGGATTCGGCATCCAGGTGGTTAGTCGGTTCGTCGAGCAGCAGCATGTCTGGTTTTTCCAGCAGCAGGCGGCACAGCGCGACGCGGCGGCGTTCACCACCGGAGAGGTTAGCAATTTTGGCATCCCAGTCCGGCAGGCGCAGAGCGTCAGCGGCACGTTCGAGCTGCACGTTCAGGTTGTGACCGTCGTGCGCCTGAATAATCTCTTCGAACTTGCCCTGTTGCGCGGCCAGCTTATCGAAGTCGGCATCCGGTTCCGCGTACTTCGCATACACTTCGTCCAGGCCTTTCAGCGCGTTAACCACTTCGGAAACCGCTTCTTCAACGGATTCACGAACGGTATGCTCAGGGTTCAGCTGCGGCTCCTGCGGCAGGTAGCCAATCTTGATGCCCGGCTGCGGGCGCGCTTCGCCCTCGATATCGGTATCGATACCAGCCATGATTTTCAGCAGGGTGGATTTACCGGCGCCGTTCAGACCCAGAACACCGATTTTTGCGCCAGGGAAGAAGCTCAGCGAGATGTTTTTAAGAATATGACGTTTCGGCGGAACAACTTTGCCGACACGATGCATGGTATAAACGAAT
>NZ_CBDKZX010000102.1:0-10623 GCF_965301105.1 Kluyvera sp. | reverse complement strand
ACAACGACTTCCTGAACTTCTCCGGCGAAAGCCTGCAGGGTTGGGGCTACTGCGTATTTGCTGAAGTGGTTGAAGGCATGGACGTGGTTGACAAGATCAAAGGCGTTTCTACCGGCCGCAGCGGTATGCATCAGGACGTTCCAAAAGAAGACGTTGTGATTACAAGCGTGACCGTCAGCGAGTAATCGGTGGCGACACTCTTTATTGCAGATTTGCATCTGCAAACGGAAGAACCGGCGATTACCGCCGGTTTTCTGCGTTTTTTGCACGGTGAAGCTCGTCAGGCCGACGCGTTGTACATCCTTGGCGACCTGTTTGAAGCCTGGATTGGCGACGACGACCCCAACCCGCTACATCGTGAAATGGCCGTTGCCATTAAATCGCTGGTTGATTCCGGCGTCCCCTGCTTCTTTATTCACGGCAACCGTGATTTCCTGATTGGCAAACGCTTCGCCCGCGAGAGCGGCATGCAGTTGCTGCCTGAAGAACAGGTACTGACGCTTTATGGCCGCCGGGTGCTGATTATGCACGGCGACACGCTATGTACCGACGATCCGGGCTATCTCGCGTTTCGCGCCAAAGTACACACCCCGTGGATCCAGAAACTGTTCCTCGCCCTGCCGCTGTTTATCCGCCGCCGTATTGCGCAGAAGATGCGCAGTGACAGCAAGGCCGCCAACAGCAGCAAATCGATGGAAATCATGGATGTGAACCCGCGGGCGGTGGTTGCGGTGATGGAAAAGCATCAGGTGCAGTGGCTGATTCACGGCCATACCCATCGCCCGGATATCCACACGCTAAGCGCCAACGGCGCGCAGGCGCATCGCGTGGTGCTCGGCGCATGGCATACCCACGGTTCAATGGTCAAAGTGACCGAGGAAGACGTTGAGCTGATCCCCTTCCCGTTTTAATTTTTCCGCCGTAATCAGCCGTCCCACGGCGACGCAACCGTTTTCCTTGCCCATTTTCCGTGTTATTCTCTGTGGCCTCTAACGTCGTGTGCAGCACACCCACAGGAGTTTTCAGACGCATGTCTTCCCGCAATAATCCGGCACGTATCGCCATCGTGATGGGGTCCAAAAGCGACTGGGCTACCATGCAGTTCGCCGCAGAAATCCTCGATATTCTGAACGTACCTCACCATGTTGAAGTGGTTTCCGCCCACCGCACGCCCGATAAACTGTTCAGCTTCGCCGAAGACGCCGAAAGCAACGGTTATCAGGTGATTATTGCCGGTGCCGGCGGCGCTGCGCACTTACCCGGAATGATTGCCGCCAAAACGCTGGTCCCGGTATTGGGTGTCCCCGTCCAGAGCGCCGCATTAAGCGGTGTCGATAGCCTCTACTCCATCGTGCAGATGCCGCGCGGAATTCCGGTCGGTACGCTGGCGATTGGTAAAGCCGGTGCCGCTAACGCCGCCCTGCTCGCCGCGCAGATTCTGGCTCAGCACGACGCGGAACTGCATCAGCGCATCGCCGACTGGCGTAAAGCGCAAACCGATGAAGTGCTGGATAACCCGGACCCGCGAGGTGCCGCATGAAGCAGGTCTGCGTGCTGGGCAACGGGCAGCTAGGTCGTATGCTGCGCCAGGCCGGTGAGCCGCTGGGCATCGCCGTCTGGCCGGTCGGTTTAGAAGCCGACCCTGCCGCCGTGCCGTTTCAGCAGAGTGTGATCACCGCTGAAATCGAGCGCTGGCCGGAAACCGCCCTCACTCGCGAGCTGGCGGAGCACACCGCGTTTGTGAACCGTGACGTTTTCCCGATCATTGCCGACCGTCTGACGCAAAAGCAGCTGTTCGATAAGCTCAATCTGGCAACCGCGCCGTGGCAACTGCTGGCCCGCGCCGATGAGTGGCCTGGCGTTTTTGACCGTCTGGGCGAGCTGGCGATCGTTAAGCGCCGCACCGGCGGCTACGATGGCCGCGGCCAGTGGCGTCTGCGCAAAGACGACACCGCGCAGCTGCCGGACGAATGCTATGGCGAATGCATCGTTGAGCAGGGCATTAACTTCTCCGGCGAAGTGTCGCTGGTTGGCGCCCGAGCCCACGACGGCAGCACCGTATTCTATCCGCTGACGCATAACCTGCATCAGGACGGCATTCTGCGCATGAGCGTCGCCTTCCCGCAGGCCGACGCCCAGCAGCAGGCGCAGGCGGAAGCCATGCTCAGCGCCATTATGCAGGAGCTGAACTACGTTGGCGTGATGGCGATGGAGTGCTTCGTCACCCCTGGCGGTCTGCTGATCAACGAGCTGGCGCCCCGCGTACACAACAGCGGCCACTGGACGCAAAACGGCGCGTCCATCAGCCAGTTCGAGCTGCATCTACGCGCCATTACCGACCTGCCGCTGCCGCCGCCGGTGGTCAACAGCCCGTCGGTGATGGTCAACCTGATTGGTTCCGATCTGAACTACGACTGGCTGAAGCTGCCGCTGGTGCACCTGCACTGGTACGACAAAGAGGTACGACCGGGCCGTAAAGTAGGCCATCTCAACCTCAACGACAGCGATACAGGCCGCCTGAGCGCGACGCTGGAAGCGCTGGTGCCGCTGCTGCCGGGTGAATACGCCAGCGGCATTGCCTGGGCGCAAACGCGTCTGAAATAGGCCTTTCGTGCCGGGGAAAGTATCTAACGCTTCCCCGGCCCCCTCCTTGAAGCGTAAAATCCTGCCCTGACCGCCTTACCCCCACTTTGTTAGAGAAGGATTGCCCATGAAAAATGGGACGGATTACTGCGCTATTCTGCGCGCAGAAACGCCCATCATTGACGTTCGCGCGCCGGTTGAGTTTGCGCATGGCGCGATGCCCGCCGCCGTCAACCTGCCGTTAATGAACGATCAAGAGCGCGCTGCCGTTGGTACCTGTTATAAACGTCAGGGGCCGGAAGCCGCGCTGGCACTGGGGCACGAACTGGTCTCCGGCGAAACGCGCCAGCAACGCATCGCCGCGTGGCTGGAGGCCTGTCGGCAGTCGCCGCAGGGCTATCTGTGCTGCGCGCGCGGCGGGCAGCGTTCGCATATCACACAAAGCTGGATTAAGGCCGAAGGCATTGACTATCCGCTGATCGTCGGCGGCTACAAGGCGCTGCGCCAGGCGGCGATGCAGGCCACGGAAGAGCTGGTGCGCCACCCGATCGTGCTGATCGGCGGCTGCACCGGCAATGGCAAAACGCCGCTGGTCCGCCAGCAGCCGCAGGGGATCGACCTTGAAGGGCTGGCGCATCATCGCGGTTCATCGTTTGGCCGCACGCTTGATGCGCAGTTTTCACAGGCCACCTTTGAGAACCATCTGGCCACGGCGCTGCTCAAAGGGGCACATCAACAGGAGCGCGTTCGCTGGGTGCTGGAAGATGAAGGCCGGATGATCGGCGCGAATCATCTGCCGGAATGTCTGCGGGATCGGATGGCCGAGTCGCCGATCGCGGTAGTGGAAGATCCGTTCGTTCTGCGTCTTGAGCGCCTGCGTGAAGAGTATTTCACCCGCATGCATCACGATTTCCTCGCCGCCTATGGCGAAGAAAAGGGCTGGCTGGAGTACTGTGAATACCTGCATCACGGCCTGTTCGCCATTCGCCGTCGTCTGGGGTTACAGCGCTTTGCTGAACTGACGGCGACGCTCGACGACGCGCTGGCCGAACAGCAGCGCAGCGGCTCCACCGAGGCGCACTTCGCCTGGCTGGTGCCGCTGCTGAACGAGTATTACGACCCGATGTACCGCTATCAGCTAGAGAAAAAAGCCGACAAGATTGTCTTTCGCGGCACATCGGAAGCGGTCGTCCACTGGCTGGCTACGCACGCTTAAGCTTTAAATAGCCAGCAGGCCGCAAAGTGACGCGGCGCGATCTCCTGCATTGGCGGCTCCTGCTGCTGGCACTGCGGCATGACATGCGGGCAACGGCTGCAAAATCGGCAGCCGCGAATGTCCGCCGTCGGGCTCGGAATCTCGCCCTTCAGCCCGCCTTCCTCCAGTTGCCGCACGCGTGGATCAGGCACCGGTACCGACGCCAGTAGCGCCTGGGTATACGGGTGCGCGGGCCGCTGATACAGTTCTCCGGCAGGCGCGACTTCGACCAGCTTCCCGAGATACATCACCCCAATGCGGCTGGAAATATGCCGCACCATCGACAGATCGTGGGCAATGAACAGATAGGTCAGCCCCAACTCCTGCTGGAGATCCTGTAGGATGTTGACCACCTGCGCCTGTACCGATACGTCCAGCGCCGACAGCGGTTCGTCGCACAGCACAAACTCCGGATTCACCGACAACGCACGGGCAATGCTGATACGCTGGCGCTGGCCGCCGCTAAACTCATGCGGGAAGCGCGTCAGATGCTCGGATTTCAGGCCGACTTTGTCGAGCATTTCCGCCGCGCGTTCACGCTGGGTCTGCGCATCATAGCCATGAATCTTCATCGGCTCCGCCACCAGCTGCTGCACCGTCATGCCGGGGTTCAGCGACGACCACGGGTCCTGAAATATCGCCTGCATCCGGCGGCGTAGCGGCTTAAGGGTTTTCTCCGACGCTTGGGCAATCTCCTGCCCGGCAAAGGCAATGTCACCGGAAGTAATGTCGAACAGGCGTAAAATGGCGCGCCCGACCGTCGATTTGCCACAGCCTGACTCCCCCACCAGGCCGAATGTCTCCCCCGGCTGAATATCAAAGCTGACGCCATCCACCGCTTTCACCAGCCGTTTGGGGCCTAACAACCCACCGTTCAGCGCATAGTGTTTACGTACCTCGCGCAGACGAATTAACGGTAACTCGCTCATGCCGATGCCTCCTGTTCCAGCCATAACCAACATGCCACTCGATGCCCCTCACCGCAGGAATAAAACGCGGGCGGACGCGCGCACTGCGGCCGACGATGCGCGCAACGCTCGGCAAACGGGCAGCCCGGCGGCGGGTTTAACAGACCGGGCGGTGAGCCTTCAATGGGCGACAGCCGATGCTCCGGGTCGTCGGCACGCGGTAAAGAGGCCAGTAGCCCTTGTGTATAGGGATGCGCCGGGCGCAGGAAGATATCGTCGACCTTCCCTTCTTCCATCACCTGCCCGCCGTACATCACCACCACGCGGCTGCACATTTGCGCCACCACGCCAAGGTCGTGGGTGATCAGCAGGATAGCGGTCTGCGTCTGTTGCTGTAGCGACTTCAGCAGCCGCAGAATTTGCGCCTGGATGGTCACATCCAGCGCGGTGGTGGGCTCATCGGCAATCAACAGCTGCGGGTGACAGGAGAGCGCGATGGCAATCATCACGCGCTGACGCATCCCGCCGCTGAACTCATGCGGATACTGTTCAAAGCGTCGCGCCGCATCGGCGATACCGACGCTATCGAGCATCGCCAGCGCTTTCGCTTTTGCCGCCCGGCGGTCCAGCCCCTGATTGCGCATCAGAATTTCGCTCATCTGACGGCCAATGGTCAGCACCGGATTCAGCGCCGTCATCGGGTCCTGGAAAATCATCGCAATCTCACTGCCGCGAATCCGCCGCATCTGTTGCGGCGTTTTCTCCGCCAGGTCATCGCCGCGAAAACGAATGCTGCCGCCGGTAATTTTGCCGTTATTACCCAGCAGCTGGAGAATCGATTTACAGGTGACGCTCTTACCGCATCCGGATTCTCCGACAATGCCGACCAGTTCCCCGGCGTTCAACGAAAAACTGACGCCACGCACCGCGTGTACTTCACCCTCGCGGGTGAAGAAAGAAGTGTGCAGGTTGGTAATCTCCAGCAGGTTACTCATCGCGGTTGGCTCCCGGTTCAAAGGCGGTACGGAAAACGTCGCCCAGCACGTTAAAGCTGAACACGGTCAGCAGAATCAGAATCCCCGGGAACATCGCCAGCCAGGATGCTTCGCCAATATACGACTGCGCATTGTTCAGCATGCTGCCCCATGATGCCGCGGGCTGCTGTACGCCGAGGCCAAGGAAGCTCAGCGTCGACTCCATCAGGATTGCCGAAGCGATGTTTAGCGTGGCGGCCACAATAATTGTCGGCAGCACGCCGGGAATAATATGGCGGGCAATAATACGCAGCGGATGTTCGCCGGAAGCGCGCGCGTACAGGACATATTCACGCTCCTTAATCGACAGCGTTTCCGCACGCACCAGCCGCGACATATTCATCCACGTCAGCAGGCTGATAATCAGAATGATGTTGTCCACGCCCGGCTTCAGATAGGCGTTCAGCACCAGCAGCAGGAAGAAAGCGGGAATCGCCATCAGAATATCAACGGCGCGCATCAGCAAATTATCCAGCCAGCCGCCAAAGTAGCCGCTAATCGTGCCCACCAGCGTGCCAATCAGCGTGGAAAACAGCATCGCCAGGAAGCCGACCAGCAGGGAAATTCGCCCGCCCCACAGCGCACGGGTAAAATAGTCGCGGCCATATTCATCGGTGCCGAACCAATGGCTGGCATCGGGCGGAAGCATCCGCGAGGCCAGTGACATCTGGTCCGGGTCGTAAGGGGTCAATCCCGCGCACAGCGCCGCGAGAATAAAAATAAACAGTACCAACAGCGAAAACTGCGCCGGACGATTGCGGCGAAGCTGATGGCGTACGTTTTGCCAGCGTCTGGTCATCGTGGCTACCTCAATGTACGGATGCGGGGATCGGCGAAGCGATACAGCAGATCGGCCAGCAGGTTGCCAACGATCAGCATCAGTGACGACAGCAGGATAATCGCCATGATCAGCGGGTAGTCCAGCGAGGTGATCGCCTGGATCCCGAGCAGCCCCATCCCCGGCCAGGAGAAGACGCTCTCGGTGACATAGGCTCCCACCACCAGTTCGCCAAACGACAAGCCAAACAGCGTAATCACCGGCAGCAGCACGTTTTTCAGCACATGACGGAACAGAATAGTGCGGTAGGTCGCCCCATAGGCGAGCTGCGTTTGCACGTAATCCGCCGAGAGCTGGCTAATGGTGTTGGAGCGTACGTAACGCACGTAAGTCGAGAGGTTGTAAAAAGTCAGCGCAATGCACGGCAACACGCCGTGGCGCGCCACGTCCAGCCAGCTGTCCTCAATGCCAATAGTGCGCATCCCCATACTGGGAAACCAGTTGAGCTGAACGGCAAACACGGTAATCAGCAGGATACCAAACCAGAAAATGGGTACCGAAATGCCGATATAGGCAAACAGGTTCAGCACGTAGTCCAGCCAGCGGTGCTTAAATGCCCCGGCCAGCAGTCCCAGCGGCACCGCCAGGACGATAGCCAGCAGCAGCGATGCTCCCATCAGACCAAGGGTGGCGGGGATCCGTTCGACAATCATCTCCAGCACCGGGCGATGGTATATCAGCGAATAGCCCAGATCGCCACGCAGGATATTTTTCAGCCAGATGAGATACTGGGTGACCAGCGGTTTATCCAGCCCCAGGCTGTGGCGGATATGCGCAATGTCTTCCGGCGACATGCGCGGCGTTATGTAGGCCGCAACCGGGTCACCAGGGGCGAGTTTAACCAGCAAAAACGCCACCAGCGAGATAAAGAAAAGCATCGGCAACAGCTGCAGCAGCCGACGAGTCAACATAGTGTTCACGACATTCCCTTCACAAAAAGCCCCCGCAAGCGGGGGCTAAAAATACTTATTTTTGATAGAGCTTCGATAAATCCTGGAACATATAAACCGGCTTCGGCTCTGCTTCCTGAGTGCCGCCGAAACGTTTATCAACCGCCACCACCGCGTTGGTGTAGGCAATCGGATAGTAGGTCATGTCCGTCGCCACCACCTGCTGGATTTGCTTATAGATTTCACCGCGTTTGGCGCTATCGGTTTCAATGGCGCCTTTATCCCACAGGGCATCGAACTGTGGATTTTTATAGTGCGCGTAGTTGTAGGCTTCGTTGCTCATAAACAGCGATTTGTAGCCATCCGGCTCGGCACCCATGATGTAACCGCCCAGGCTCAGTTCATAGGCGGTGTTGTTCATGTCCAGGCTGCGCTGGGACATAGCGTTGGCGTCCAGCGGCATCAGCTCGACGTTGATCCCCAGCGCTTTCAGCTGCTGCTGGATATACAGCCCCATGCTCTCCTGGGTTTTATTGGTGTTGATATAGGCTAAACGCAGCTTCAGGTCGTTCGGCGCGCCGGACGCTTTCAGCAGCGCTTTCGCTTTATCCAGATCGTAAGCGTACTGATCCACATCGTCAGAATGGTACAGCGTGTCCGGCGTCAGGAATGAGGTTGCCGGTTTAGCGTAGTCCAGCGACGTGAAGGCCGTCGTCACCAGATCGTTTTTGTTGATGGCATAGGCAATGGCCTGACGCAGGTCTTTGCTCTGCATCGCCGGTACGTTCTGGTTAAAGGTCATGTAAGCCAGACGCCCTTCCGGGTAAACCACGAAGTTAAATTTATCGGTTTTTTGCAGGCGGGTGACGTCCTGTGGGTCGACCATCTTCAGGTTGATCTCGCCGTTTTGCAGCGCAAGGTTTGCCGAATTGCTGTCTTTCGCAAAGCGATAGGTCACCGAATCGAGCTTCGCTTTGCCGTTCCAGTAGTCGTCAAAGCGGGTGAGCGCATAGTACTGACCCGCGCGGTACTCTTTGAATTTGAACGGCCCGGAGCCTACCGGCGCATCGTTTTTCGCGCTTTTTTCCAGATCGCTTTCGTTAGCGAACACGTGCTGCGGGATCGGGTAGATCTGCACCAGCGTGCCAACAAACGCGGCGCTGACCTGCGGCAAGGTAAATTTCACCGTTAAATCATCGACCTTGCTCACCTGCACCGGCTTGCCGCCGAACATAAACATACTGCGGAAGAAGCTGTGCTGCTTTTCATCCAGCAGTTTGTTGAAGGTGAAGACCACGTCGTCGGCGGTGATCGGCTGACCGTCCTGCCATTTCAGGTTAGGCTTGAGCTTCAGGGTATAGCTGAGGTTATCGGCGGAAGGCTCAAGGCTTTCAGCCAGGCCCCACTCGACTTTCCCGTCGTTGTAGCTGTAGAGCGGCGCGTACAGCGCCTGCATAATAGTGAGGGTCGTGCGATCGCTGGCATAAATCGGGTTCACCGCCAGCGGATCGCCGCTGGTAATACCGATAATCAGCGAACCGCCCTCTTTCGGCGCGCTGTCGCTGCTGGCCGCGGGAACCGCGGCGGTTTCTTTATTTTTTGCATCATCACAGCCGCTTAAACCCAACGCGAGTGAAATTAACGCCGCGGGAACAAATAAATTACGCATACCTCATTAACTCCTTACCCTTAAATTTTTAATTCTTTCAAAGAAATAAATAACTGGACTGGCGCATTTAAGATATTTCACAAGCTTTTCATTACGCAGGATTTTATTTGCATCCCGTTTTATTTTTAACGCGCTATATTTGCCCGGACAATCATTGCCAGGCAATTGAATTCTATTCACTTTGCCAATCTGTTCACACTTCCAACAGCACGAAAATAAAGCCAGCATTATCAAGAAGATAATTCCGGTAAGAGCCATTAAAAACGAATAAAAACAGGAAAATGAACGTTGGGGATTATAACCAGCTGATGTGTAACAAAAAAGCGGGAAGCGCGGCGAGAGTTAGATGTTATTTAACTAAGGAAAGATAAAAATAAACTAAGCAAAGGGCGGCAAGGCCGCCCTTTTGACGATTAGAAATCGTAACGCAGACGGACCAGGTTCATATCGCCCAGATCGTCGGTGCTGGAGGTAAACACGTGTTCGTAGTCCACGCGGAAACCGTAATCCAGTTGGAAGCTGATACCCACGCCGTTATCGATGCGCTGGTAGTTGCGGCCATTCACGTATTCAATACGGTCACCCATAAAGTATGGCTGAACGGATTTAAGCGCGTACTGGCCCACCGGGATTTTGTAGCCCGCGAAGTATTCAATACCCCACGCATCGCCCGCGAAGTAATCGTGAACGGAGGATTTTTTGGTGGTCATAAAGTTCTGATACCAGCCGCCGCCAACGGAGAACGTCCAGTTATCCGGCGTCCAGCTCAGCGCCGTACCCACGATGTTCTGATCGTAAGTTTTACCGTCGTTGTTGTAGGTGGTATTCATATCCGCACGGGTATAGTTCCATGCCGTACCCCAGGAGAGGTCGTCGGTGATATGGTAATCCACACCCAGTGAACCGCCGCCTTTACGTTTGTACAGCAGACCGTTGTTGAGGTTCAAATCATCGCTGAACAGATAAGACACGTAGAGATCAACATCGCCTACCGTTTTCTTATACTTCAGTGATTTACGGGTACGATAAGAACCATCGTAGTCGCCGTTGATACCGTTACCCGGCGCCTGACCAATCATGTCATAGTCCCAGATATCGGTTTTCGCACCGACCACATCGTAGTAGATGCTGTTTTGTTGACCGAAGGTCAGCGTACCCCAGGTATCGCTCTTCAGGCCGGTGTAGAGCATACGACGAGTCGTGTCGTTGGCGCCTTCAGCGTAGTGGTTATCCCAGTCGAAGACTGCCGGAATGTTCACGCCCAGTTCGTAGTAGCTGATCCAGCTAATGTCATCGAACAGGTAGTAATCCGCGGCGAAGCGGAACCGCGTGCCGCCGTCGAAACCGTTACGTTTGTAAGAGCCTTTGTCACCATCGCCGGTCATCATGTTGAACTGCGGACGAATACTCCCGCCCACGGTGAAGTTCAGACGGCTAAGCGGGTTC
>NZ_CBDKZX010000101.1:0-10746 GCF_965301105.1 Kluyvera sp. | reverse complement strand
GGTTATCTCAAATTAATTAATTATATTCTCAGACAATAACCATCCCGTTCTGGTGTCAATATAAAAAGACGCCACCAAAACAAGCTGATTTTATTTTTAATATCGTAGGGTACAGTTAAGTAATTAGCGTAATTAATATCTCCGTAGTCAGAATGCCTAAATATTAACGTTGGTAAAGATGAATAATCTCTTCCGATAGTTCACGTGCCAACAGGGAATTCATTAAATGATCCTGCGCGTGTACCATAATTAAGGTCATGGGCTGACGCGCGTCACCTGCATCCTGCTCAATAAGCTTGGTTTGCATATGGTGCACCTGGCGGGCATAGCCATCGGCTTCCCGCAGGAGATTTTTGGCCTCCTCCATTTCACCCTGACGTGCGGCGTGCAGCGCCTCAAAGCACAGCGATCTGGACTGGCCCGCGTTAATGATAATTTCCATTACCGCATCCTCTAACCTAACCATAATAATATCCTCTAACTATTTAAAGTCATGATAAAAAGAGGTCGGAAATAATATATCAATGCTTACTGTTAAATTTATCTTACTTAACTAACGGTTCCGGCTTATGGTGCAGTTGATGGTATTAATTATTGTTTGTTGTTCATTGTTGAGCGCCTTTTAAGCGCGCAGCAAAGGTTAATACATGGCCTCATTGACCAGCATATAAATAACATGCGAGACCACCGTATTTAGCGTCCAGAAATAATGGATCGCTCAATCATGAGTGATGACGAAAGTTCATTTTAAAATCTTTTACGCACGCTGTGGAATTCAGCGGCGGAGCATAATCTTGTACATTGGTGCCTATCCTCGAAATGTAAAAAGTTATTGCGATTGTGATTTGATATGAAACTGAAACCGGTTTCTATTCATAAAAGCTAGAAGTGTGATACCCATCAATTTCTCATGCTTATGAGACTAATTATTTCGTCCTGGGTCACAGAAAATTGTCGTTTGAGGATGAAATGAGCATCAATTGAACAAGTGCGGCAACAGACGGGAGCGGTGGGAGGTGGCCTGACAAGCGTAGCAGCCATCAGGTGTGCTGTGCACACGTTGCCGGATGGCGGCTCCGCCTTATCCGGCCTACGATTGCTTATTGCTATTTCTGGGTGGGGCACTGAATGGTTTTTATCGCCTTCTCATAGGCCGCGCGATCGTTCTTATCCAACGCCCGCGTGGCGCTCTGCACCGCGGTTTTATTCTCAGCCGACTCCAGCACGCGATTGGCAAACTGGGTATCGCTCAGCCCGCTGTTTGCCGGGCAGTTTTGCTTCACGTCTTTCACCACCTGCTGTTTTTGCTGTTCGAACTTCAGGCCTTCGAGCGGTGCGGAAAACGCGACGGCTGGCAGCATCAGGCAGGCAGCGAGACAGATCTTTTTCATGACGGATATCCTTATGTTCATACGGTGAATTAACTATAGCTGGAATCCCGCTATACCGTTTTTACCCGACGGCGTGAGTCCAGCGAAATCAGTATCACCGAGGATAAAATCAGTAGCGTGCCTAACCAGTCCGGCAGGGTGAAGCTGATCCCGAGCAGCAGCAGTGACAAAAACGCGCTGCTCAGCGGTTCGGCGCAGCTGAGGATGCTGGCTTTTGGCCCGCCAATCATCTGTGCGCCCTTCAGGTACAGGCTGAAAGTCAGGGAGGTACCAATCACCACCAGATAGAAAAAGGCCAGCAGCAGGTTACCGGTAATCACGATGTGGGTGCCTTGTCCTGCGTAGAACGGCAGCAGCATTGCGCCGCCAAGCAGCATACTCCAGCCGACGATCGGTAGCGTGCCGTAGCGGGCTATCAACGTTGATGGCCAGGTGGTGTAGAACGCGGCGGCAAAGGCCGAGGCGATCCCCCAGAATAGCGCCGCGCCGGAGATCGAGAGCGACGTTGGGTCGCCGTGGGTGACCAGCAAGAAAGTACCGATAAGCGAGGTGGCGATAGCGGCAAAGACGAAGCGGCCCGGCCGCGCTTTACGCACGATGGCAAACCACGCCACGATAATCGTGGGTGACAGGAACTGTAAAACGGTGGCGGTGGCGGCGTTGGATTTTTCAATCGCCATCAGGAAGGTGAGCTGAACGGTCATCGCACCGACCAGCGAGAAAATCAGCAGACTTATCGCGTCTTTACGGTTTTTCAGGATGCGGAAGATGCCGTCGCCGTGCAGGAAAGAGAACGTCAGCAGAATAAAACCGCCGGAAAGCAGGCGAATCATGGTCAGAAACGGGGAGCCCATCTGACTGTGTTCCATGATGTACTGCGCGCAAACGCCGGAACTTCCCCACAATATTGCGGCAATTAAGACGTTAAGCATCCCTTTTCTGGTGGCACCCATTTTTCCTCAACCCTGTCATATTATTTTGCTCTGACGGGCATCATAGCATGGCGGGAAGCGTGCCCCCAGCGGTGCGCCGGGGGCAAAAGGGTTAGCTGAGATCGACGTTTTTACTGCCGAAAAGCCAGGTCAGCAGGAAGCCGCCAATGTAGGCCACGGCGAGTCCCGCCGCGTAGACCGCCATCCCGGCGTAGATTCCGCTGTTGGAGGTCATCAGCGGTAGCGCCACCAGCCCAGACGGGCCGAAGACCGTGTTCAGACCGACCGGCAGCCCCATCCAGGCAACGAGGCCGATAAAGAAACCGCCGCAGGCGCCGCCAAGACAGGCGGTGACAAATGGCTTCATGCGCGGCAGGGTGACGCCGTAGATCAGCGGTTCGCCGACGCCGAGCAGGCCGGGGATGATGGCCCCTTTAATCTGCGTGCGCAGCAGCGAGCCCTGTTTCGCGCGGTAGTAAAGCGCCAATGCCGCGCCGACCTGACCGGCGCCGGCCATGGCCAGAATAGTGAACAGTGAGTTGAAGCCCTGGGCTTCCATCAGCGCGAAGTACACCGGTACAAAACCCTGATGCACACCAAACATCACCGCCAGCAGGAACAGCCCCGCCAGTACCGCTGAACCAAACGGGTTACCGTTAAGGTGCAGGAACAGCCACGACATGCCGGTAAACAGGTAACCGCCGATAGGCATAATCACCACGAAAGTCACCGCCCCCATAATCAGCAGCGTGACGGCTGACGTGAGGATCATGTCGAGGTTGGCCGGCATAACGCGACGTACCTGTTTTTCCACCCACGCGCCGATGATCGAGGCAATCAGCACGCCGATGATATTGCCGCGGGGGTCAATGGCGTGGCCGAAGAAGTCGGAGATGCCGGAATAGAAACCGACCGCCGCTTTCGGGTCATAGCCGAGGATAAACAGCGCGGCGATAATCGCCCCGTTAACGCCGGAGCCGCCGAACGCTTTCTGTGCGTTATAGCCGATGAGAATACTCAGGAAGGTGAACATGCCTTTACTGAACACCTTCATGTAGCTGATGACATCAACCAGCGTGGCGTTCGGATGGGCGTTCTCCAGCACGAACAGCTGTTCGGCGAGCGTGGCGAAACCCAGCAGCAGGCCAACGGCGATAAAACCGGGGATCAGTGGCGTAAAAATGGTGGCGAACTTCGCGAGGAATTTCTGCACGCTACTGGTTTGTTTCCCCTTTAGCTCCTGCTTTTTGGCGCTGGCGATATCGGCCAGCGAAGCGCTGGATTGAGCCTCATCAGCCTGCGTCAGCGGCGCTTCTTCCAACAGCAGGTTCATGATCTCCGAAGCGGTCTGCGCCTTGCCTGGCCCCAGGATAATCTGGAATTGTTCGTTGCTGACCACCACGCCCATCACGCCTTCCACCTGACGAATGGCGGCAACGTCGGCATGCGCTTCATTGCGCAGCGTTAAGCGCAGGCGAGTCATACAGTTCCCCGCCTGCACCACGTTTGGCGCTCCGCCAACCAGGGTAAGAATGCGGGCTATCATCTCTTTATTTATTTTTGCCATTCTACGAAATCCCCAGTCTGATGGATTAGTGTTGCAGCGCCTTGCGGATAAAGCCGCCGTTGTCTGCCAGCAGCTGTTTGGCTGCTTCTGCGCTCAAGTTCGCCAGCACCATCACGATGGCGGTTTTGCAGTGGCGGCCGCAGGCATCCAGCGCCGCCTGCGCGGTTGGGCGATCGCACTCGGTGGCTTCCATCACGATGGAAATCTGGCGTTCGATCAGCTTGGCGTTGGTGGCCTCAACGTCGACCATCAGGTTGCTGTAGACCTTGCCGCTGCGGATCATCGCCCCGGTGGTGATCATGTTCAGCACCAGTTTCTGCGCCGTACCGGCCTTCAGGCGGGTAGAGCCCGTCACCACTTCCGGGCCGACAACCGGGGTAATGGCGATGTCGGCGCGCTGCGCCATTTCGCCGTGAGGGTTGCAGCTGACGATCGCGACCAGCGCGTTTTGTTGATGGGCGTAGGCCATCGCGCCCAATACATACGGCGTGCGGCCGCTGGCGGCGATGCCGACCAGAACGTCATGTTGGTTAAAGCCCAGCGCCTGTAAATCTTCTGCGCCCTGCGCGGCATTGTCTTCGACGTTTTCAACCGCCTTCAGAATGGCGGTATGACCGCCTGCGATCAGGCCGACAACTTGTTCCGGGCGGGTGCCAAAAGTGGGTGGGCATTCGCTGGCGTCGAGAATCCCCAGACGCCCGGAGGTACCCGCGCCAATGTAAATCAGGCGGCCGCCATGACGGAACGCGTT
Source organism: Kluyvera sp. (assembly GCF_965301105.1). Lineage (NCBI taxonomy): Bacteria > Pseudomonadati > Pseudomonadota > Gammaproteobacteria > Enterobacterales > Enterobacteriaceae > Kluyvera > Kluyvera sp. The sequence goes on along the minus strand of NZ_CBDKZX010000101.1, from coordinate 6,105 downwards.
GGCGACGCTGTCAACCAGCTGTGCAATTTGCGGAATATACGGCGTGATGGCATGAGCAACCTGCTGATCTTCGTTGTTAATTACCGTCAGCATCTCTTCGGTGGAGAGGGTGTCAATGTTGGCGCTGTTCGCGTTGCGCCGTTCAGTCAGCAATTTGCTCAGGTCGATACTCATAGGAAACCTCATCATTCACAGTGGCGAGCAGTATAAGGAATTAATTATTCCATTCATGTGAAGGTTATCACGATTAGACGAGTGAGGTAATGTGGGGTTTGTAGCTATAGCGGGAAAAACTACGGTAATAATATTGGAATATTTTATTACCGCAGTGAATTTTAGCGTGCGCTGCGTGGCTTCAGCAGACCGAAAAACAGCGCGATAGCATAGGAAATGGTCATTGCGAAGCTCATTTTCAGCATGGTTTCGCCACCCAATCCGGCCAACGGTGCCGCAATACCGCCGCAGACGAACATCAGCGTGCCCATTAACGCCGACGCGGTGCCCGACTGCGCGCTGCTGACGGCGCTCATCGCTTCGGCGCCGGAAACGGTGCTGATCCCGCTCATAAACGATACCGTAAAGAACAGGCCGACCAACGCCAGAACAGGCAACTGGGACCAGGCGAACAGCAGCGTCACCGCCGCGCACAGTACCGCCAGCACCAGGCCACGGCGGAGTAGCGTTTCAGCGGCCACACGGCGCGCCAGTTTTGAGAAAATGAGCGCGGCAATAATCAGCCCGATACCGTTCAGGCCAAACAACAGGCTGAACTGCATGGGGCTCATGCCGTATTCGCTCTGAATAACGAACGACGAGGTGCCGATGTAGGAGAACAGCCCGGCCATCATAAAGGCCTGAATCAGGCAGTAGCGCATAAACCGACGATTCTTCAGTACTGGCGTTCCCTTTGGCTGCTGCGCCGTGCTGGCGCTTTTGGCCGGCAGCGTTTCATGCAGCACCGTCAGGCTTAACACCAGCAGCACCACGCCAATTCCGGCCATCGTCCAGAACAGAATACGCCAGTCGAAGGCGGTAATGATGTAGCCGCCGAGTACCGGGGAGAGCACCGGGGCGATGCCGTTGACGGTCATCAGCAGGGCAAAAAACTGGGTGAGCAGGGTTCCCTGATAACGGTCGCGGGCGATCGAGCGCGACAGCACCGAGCCGCCCGCCCCGGCGAAACCTTGCAGGAAACGCCAGCCGATCAACAGGTGAATATCCTGAGTGACGGCGCACATCGCGGAAGAGAAGATAAATAACAGCAGCGACAGTGCCAGCGGTTTGCGGCGACCGATACGGTCGCTGAGCGGGCCGAAGAACATCTGGCCGAGGCCAAGACCAATCAGCGCAGCGGTGAGAGATAGCTGGGTTTGCGTGCCGGTCGCGCTGAGTTGCTCGGTGATTTCCGGCAGCGCCGGGAGATAAAAATCGGTACAGAGTGGGCCAATGGCGGAAAGCAGACCCAGCACCACGACCCATGACAGGGAAACACGCGGCATGAAAGCTCCTTTTGCAATATTCGGGAGGGGTTAGCGTTAACCCCGTTCGGTAAATAAGAGTGTCATCGTGGCAAAAAAGCCTACGCCGCCGGGTTACGGCGACGATGAAATAAAGATCCTGACGTTTACAAAAAGAATGGCTAAACGGAGACGAGCATCTTAATAATATTCTGATACGTTATTTCCATGTCCTCTGCGGCGGCCTGCTGGGGAATTTGTCGACGGTAAATCGTCCCTTCCACCATCACCGCCATCACCTCGACGCAGCAGCGAATACGGGTTTCGCTGAGGTGCGGGTAGGTATGACGCAGGTGCTCGCAGGCGGTATTGAACATGCGCGCATCGGCCTCTTTCAGCCAGGCGGCCACCTGCGGATTACGGGTCGCTTCAGCGGCCATTTCCAGCATTAACGCATCGTCATCTTCGTTTAACGACATACGCCACGCCAGCATGTGTGGCATCAGATGGGTTTGGGTTTTTCCCGCCATCTCGGCGATCCGATAGTCGATAATCCGGTGGATCATCTCTTCAATAATCGCGTCTTTATTGTTGAAATAACGGTAGATTTGGCCAACGCTCAGCTTCGCTTCGGCGGCAATCTGCGACATGCTGGCAGCGTGAAAACCGCTGTTGCGAAAGCAGCGGCGGGCAGCGGCGATGATCTCGTCCTGGCGGGCTTTTTGCCGGGCTTCCAGCTTGCTGGTCATGCATGTCTCCGTAAGAATTTATAGTGAGAATGATCGTTCTCATTTTTCGCTCATTATACGTAGTGAGCGTCCGATGAAAAGCATTTTCTAATACGGATTTTTTCTTTTTTACGTTGTGCAAAAAAGAATGGAGAAAAAAAGCGTTTTTTGTGAAATTAATCAGGTCGGCCAATAAAAATAAGGAATAAATATGCCATTTGTTATTAAAGAAGTTATTACGCAGGAAGACAAAGAGGAATTGCTCACCGGGCTGCGGGCGTACAACCGCCAGTTTATTGATGCCTCTGGGTGGGGCGATATTTGCGTTTATCTGCGCGACGAGCAGGATGTGATGCGCGGCGGTCTGATTGGCCAGCGCAAAGGCGATTGGCTCAGCATCGACTATCTGTGGGTGTGTGAAACGACGCGCGGTGACGGGGTGGGCAGTGAGCTTATCAGACGTGCTGAGGCGCTTGCTCGGGAGAAAGGCTGTCTGCACGCGCTGGTCGACACCATCAGCTTCCAGGCGCTGCCGTTTTATCAGAAGCAGGGCTACCAGCTGGTGAAGACGCTGGAGGATTTCCCGCTGGCGGGGATGGCGCGTCACTATCTGACGAAGGCGCTGTAAGGGCTGCCGGATGGCGGCTACGCCTTATCCGGCCTACTCCGATCTGTAGGCCGGATAAGCGCAGCACCATCCGGCACTGTTCTACGCGTGCCGTGTTTTCAGCGGCGCTTCTTTCAGCAGCCACGACAGCACAAACGCCACCACCATAATGCAGGCCGCCATGACGAACGCCGCATGGATCGCCGCGCCAAAAGCGGTGAGGTAGTCGGTACGAATCGCCGCGGGAAGCTGGTGAATCGCCACCGGGTTCATCCCTTGCGGGATGGCAGCGCCTTCCGGCAACAGGCTCATCAACCGTGATTGCAGTACCGAAGTAAACACCGCGCCAAACAGCGCCACGCCGATGGAACCGCCGATAGAGCGGAACAGCGTAACCCCGGAGGTCGCCACGCCGTACAGATTGGCGCTGACCGTATTTTGTACCGCCAGCACCAGTACCTGCATTACCAGCCCCAACCCCATCCCCAGCACGCCGGTAAACAGATACAGCTGCCAGGTTGGCGAGGTAATGGTAATGCGCGTCAACAGCACCATCCCGATGCAGCCCATCAGGGTACCGACGATCGGGTAGATGCGGTACTTACCGGTGCGGCTGATGGCCCGGCCGCTGATAATTGAGGTCAACAACAGCCCGCCCATTAGCGGAATCAACTGTAAGCCAGCCTCCGTTGGCGTGGCGTTTTTCACTACCTGCAAATAGAGCGGCAGGAAGGTGACTGAGCCGAACAGCGACATACCGATGATAAAACCGATCAGGCTGCACAGCAGGAAGCTGCGGTTGCGGAACAGCGAAAGCGGGATAATCGGCTCAAACGCCAGCCGCTCTTCATAGATGAACCCGGCGATACCCACCAGACCAAAGGCCAGAATGCACCACAGCTGTGGGTCGCTCCACTCGCGCACCGTACCGCCTTCGGTGGTGAACAAAATAATACACACCAGCGCCAGGGTCAGGTAAATCGCCCCCAGCCAGTCAATCTGATGCTGGCTGCGTTTGTTGCTGGCATGGAATACCGCGCCGATGACAAACAGCGCAAAGAGCCCCAACGGCAGGTTGATGTAGAAAATCCAGCGCCAGGAGGTGTGCTGGACGATAAAGCCGCCGATCAGCGGGCCAATCACCGTCGCCAGACCAAATACGCCGCCGAATAACCCCTGGTAGCGGCCACGTTCGGCGGGAGGAATCACATCGGCCACCGCCGCCATGCTGATCACCATCAGCCCGCCGCCGCCAAGCCCTTGCAGCGCCCGCATCAGCACCAGTTGGGTCATATTCTGCGCCAGACCGCACAGCGCTGAGCCGGCGAGGAACAGCAGAATCGAGATTTGCAGTACCCGTTTGCGGCCAAACAGATCGCCGAATTTGCCGTACAGCGGCACCACGATGGTGGAGGTGAGGATATAGGCCGTCACGACCCACGAGAGCTTGTCGAGCCCGCCCAGCTCGCCGACAATGGTCGGTAGCGCGGTCGAGACGATGGTCTGGTCGAGTGCGGAGAGCAGCATCACCAGCAGCAGCGCGCTGAACAGCAGACGAATTGAGGTCACGCCAGCCTGCTGCGGCTGCACGTTTGTCGTCATATCGGACGCCATCATGTCCTCACTTGAAATTAATTAAATGCATAATTAATATTTATTGAAGATCGTTAAGAGGTCAAGGGATCCCGTTTCTATGCCAGCACAAAAAGATAACCTTAAACCGCGTAGACCGGGTCGTCCGCGCGGCAGCAAGCCCGATGCCGACAAGCGTGAACAGCTGATAGATATTGCTTTGCAGCTGTTTTCCCAGCAAGGCGTTGCGCGCACATCACTGAATGCGATCGCCCGCGAAGCGGGGGTCACGCCAGCGATGCTGCACTACTACTTTAATTCACGAGAGCAATTGCTGGATGTGATGATCGAAGAGCGATTTTTACCGCTGCGTGCCGAAATTGGCGGTGTGTTTGGCGATTATCCTGACGAACCGGTGCAAGCGTTGACAGAAATGGTCAAGAAACTGGCGACACTTGCAGCGCAGTACGAGTGGTTCGCCCCGCTGTGGATGCAGGAAGTGATCGGCGAGATGCCGGTATTGCGCCAGCATCTTCACGCGCGTTTTGGCGATGAGAAGTATCAGGCGACGTTAGCGATGGTGAAACGCTGGCAGGAGGAAGGAAAGGTCAATCCGCATCTTTCGGCGGAACTGCTGTTTACCACCCTGTTAAGCCTGGTGCTGGTGCCCTTTTCCCGGATGCGTAAAGACGAGCGACTGGCGATGCTGACGCCGGAGATGATTGTCGGCAACGCGCTGGCGGTGCTGTTGCAGGGGATTGGCCCGGTATAAGCGTAGGCCCGATAAGCGTAGCGCCATCGGGCACGATGCGGCACATTGCCGGATGGCGGCGTTATTCGAGGGTAAACTGGTTACTCTGCGCCAGCGCCTTAAACCACAGCCCGTTGCGCTTAATCTGCCGCTCGCCGGTTTCAAGGTCGAGGCGGTAAAACCCGTAGCGGCGTTTGAACGAGTTGAGCCACGACCAGTTGTCGATAAACGTCCACTGATGTACGCCGAAGCAGTTTGCCCCGTCGGCGATGGCGCGGTGTAGCTGCACCAGATGCTCTTCCATCAGACCAATACGGAAGCCATCGTCAATCACACCATCCGCCTGGACCGGCCCTTCGGATTGCAGATCCATCGCGATGCCAATTTCGGCGAGATACCACTTAATATTGCCGTAATTGTCGCGAATATTGGTGGCAATGTCGTAGATCGCCTGCGGATGAATTTCGTTGTTGTCGCGGTATGGATTAAAGCGGCCGTTCGGATCAACGTAGTTTTCGAAGTAGTACTCCGGTGTGAAGTAGTCGAGGGTGTACGGCGTTTCGCGCGCCTGCACGCGGCGCGGCACGTAGTAGTTCACGCCGAGGAAGTCGATCCGCGAGTCGGTAATCAGCGAGACTTCGTCTTTGGTGGTTTCCGGCAGACAGTTATGCACCGCCAGCAGCTCGCACAGCTCTTTCGGGAACTGGTGCTTCACCAGCGGGTCGAGGAAGCTGCGGTTAAACAGCAGGTCGGCGTACCACGCCGCTTTTTTATCTTCCGCTGAGTCGTTGCGGGTATAGGACGGCGTCAGGTTGAGTACCACGCCAATCTCGCCCGCCAGCGTCTGCTCGCGATAGCACTGCACCGCTTTGGCGTGCGCCAGCATGATGTTAAACGCCACTTGCGCGGCCAGCTTGCCGTCTTTTTTGCACGGATAGTGGAAGTCATACAGATAGCCGCCTTCCACCGGCACAATCGGCTCGTTGAAGG